>NZ_JAEQCX010000149.1:0-13859 GCF_020738035.1 Microcoleus sp. PH2017_28_MFU_U_A | reverse complement strand
TTCTCAAAAAGGTGAGGTATGACTGACAGGTTATATAACCACTGAAACCAAGAGGGCCCAAGCCCAACAACGTACCTCATCTTTCTGAGAACCGCTATATATCAATTCTAGACTTATCTTTTCCAGTAAGCTTTGATTAAGTTTAGGTAACTATTTCGCCCTGTAAGTTAACCTCTATATTTAACCTAAGTTGTGCTTATCAGAAGATTTGAACAATTTATCCCCTCCTAGAGCCAAATAAGGTTTGTCCTAGCCGTACCATAGTAGCACCTGCTTGAATTGCCAAATGATAATCTCCCGACATCCCCATGGAGAGCTGCTGCATTTGAATGTTTGGCAAATTTTGCTGCTGGATTTTGTCAGCAAGTTCGCGGGTGCTGTTAAACAATTCTAGGATTTGCGAGTCATCTAATCCCACCGGAGGTATTGTCATCAAACCTTGAATTTTGATATGCTGACATTTATTGAGTTCACAGAGGTCGGCAAGAAGTTCGGGGACGCTCCACCCGTATTTGTCGGGATCTGGCAATATTTTCACTTGCAGGCAGACTTGCGGGGAGCAGGACATTTCGCCAGCTATGCGCGAAAGCCTCTGAGCCAGTTTTAAGTTGTCGATAGAGTGAATCCACTGGAAATGCTCTAGGGCCTTTGCTGCTTTGTTGGCTTGCAAGTGGCCGATCAAGTGCCAGTTGATATCCGGCAAATCTTGCAGTTGGCTTTGTTTTTCGGCAGTCTCTTGAACCTTGCTCTCGCCAAAATCTCGGATGCCCGCGTCGTAGGCTTGGCGGATAGCATCAGTCGGTACCTGTTTGGTAACGGCAATTAACCGCACTGATTCTGGCAAGTGTTGGCGAATGCTGTTAATTCGAGAGGCAATGGTCATGGGTACTCAACGCTCTTGACAGTAGGGCAGGACAATTAAGACAGATATCAATTACCAAGTTACCAATTACCAATTACCGATTACCGATTACCGATTACCAATTACCGATTGCCAATTACCGATTGCCAATTACCGATTTTGGCTATTGAAAGGTGCGCTGGTGAATGACCTGCAATTGGTCGTACTCCTGATATTGACCGCTGCGACGGAGGGTTCGCAGGCGAATTTCGACCATGAGGCGAGCGTCGGAGCGACTGATAGGATCGAATCTGAGGCCGCCAGGGCCGTTGGTTACTAAGAAAAATAGGCGCTGGGCGTATAGGGTGGTAAATAATTCTTGGCTGTCTTCAACCTGGGATACCCTGAAGAGGAGGCCAAAGTTTGGATGATTCAGGTAGGTTTCGGTAGTCATTCACTCTCACAATCGATCGATATTAGATTAAAGATTTAGATTTTAGATTTGAGTTTCGCTCGATCGCGGGGTGCAAAGGGCGATCGCGGTAGCCATGCTATAGTCTCCATCGTGACTGAGGCTCAACTGCCACTGACAATTTCCCCAAACAGAGGCTTGTGCTGCGGCGGTTCCGTGCAGTTGCACGTTAGGAGCACCGTTTTCGGAGCGCTGAATTTCGACATCAGCATACCGTATTCCCCGCCATCCCGTGCCTAGAGCTTTGACAACAGCTTCCTTTGCTGCCCATCGCCCCGCTAGTTGGTTGCAGGAAACTCGGTTCATTTTACCTTTAATGCTGCTGTCTTGAGAATTTAGTTGTCCGCAGTCTCTTTGTTCGGCCGGGGTGTAAACTTTTTCCAGGAAGCGATCGCCAAACCGGTCTAATACAGCTTGAATGCGCGGAACATATACTATATCTGTCCCAAGATAGATGTTCAAGGTCTTGGATCTCTAAATATTTGCATCCATTACTTTAGCAGCACTGTGGAATCATTGATTCCCAATTCCCAATTCCCAATTCCCAATTCCCAATTCCCAATTCCCAATTCCCAATTCCCAATTCTCAACTGTCCCAACCCCAAGCCAAGCGGGCACTCCAGAGGGCGAGCAAGCAGCCGAGGGCGATCCAGTCTCGGATTTTGAAGTGCAACTGATGCCATTCTACGCGGTGTCGATCGGGACTGGTGAAGCCGCGAACTTTCATCGCGCTAGCTATTTGTTCGGCTCGCAACAGCAAGTTTTCTAACAGCCTCTCGGCGATCGTCAACCAAACTTGAGAGGCACGGCGAAATCCGAGTTTTTTCCAGTTTATCGCTCTAGTGCTGACCGATCGCACTAAATTTTGTATTTCTTCCAATACTAGGGGAATAAACCGCAAAGATAACGTTAATGTTAGGGCAATTTCGGTGACAGGCCAGCGCAAGCGGCGCAGCGGCTGCATTAAGTTTTCGATGGCGGCGGTGATTTCTTCGCTGGCTGTGGTGAGGAGATAGAGGTTGGTGCTGTAAATTACTGTGAAAAATAGGGTGCTGACGTTGATAGCTAAATCTAAGGATTTGCGGGTGATTTTAACGGGGCCTTGTTTGAATAAAACGTAACTGTAGTTTGTGGGTTGGGGGAGTTTATTTTGGGTTTGAACTTGAGGATTTTGGGTTGGAGAGTTTGAGCCTAAGTTAAAAGGTTTGTACCAGGGTTTGGGATTCTGAGCGGGTGGAAGGGTTGCGGGTTGTTGGGAAAAGGTTAATTCGTCGGCGGGGATGCGGGGCTGATGTTCTGAGGGAAGTGCGTCGGGGGCGATCGCGCTGAGGCAAAATACTAAAAGGCAGAATAGCAGCAGCAGTCCCATTTGCTGTTTCCAGACACGGAAGGGAATGGCTGCGCTTAGTGTCAGTACGATTAACATTACTACTAGCATCAACCGCCAAACTGGATTGGCGAGTATGGGCGCAATTAGAAATGTCATCAACCAGGCTAGTTTGACGCGGGAGTCTAGCCGGTGCAGCCAGGTTACGGGTTGTTCTAGATACAGTCCAATAGGAAGCGATCGAAGTAAATCCATGTTGTAGATTTTAGATTTTTAATAATATCAATAGACTTATTGCATTTATTCCAAAATTATCTGGAAATTATCTGCGTTTGTCTGTGTATATCTGCCTTATATCTGCGGTTTCTGTATCAAGAAAGGACTTATACAAGAGGTCTAATTTATTGAACCGCGAAGACGCTAAGGACGCGAAGGAAGAGAAAGAAGGAAGACAAAAGAAAAAAACGCAATTTGCTTATATCATTAAACTGCGTTTTTTCTTTAATCTAGAGTCTAGAATTACTTTACGCGCAGTGCTCTGTTGGTTGTGCTAACTTCGCTGGCGCGAACTTTTTTGCCTCTCCACAGCAGCCGCATTGGTGTACCTGTAAAGCCGAGGTGTTTGCGGAATTGGCTTTCCATGTAGCGGCGGTAGTTTTCGGTGAAGCGTTTGGGATCGTTGACGAATAGGGCGATTGTCGGTGGTTGCGATCGCACTTGGGTACCGTAATAGATTTTGCCTTGTTTTCCTTGGCGGGTAACTGGTGCTGAGTGCCAGGTTGTGGCTTCTTCTATGACTTCGTTGATGACGGCGGTAGCAACGCGGCGCTTGTGTTCGTCGGAGGCTTTGTCTACTAATTCAATCACTTTTTCAACTCGCTGTCCGCTCATGGCGCTGACAAAGATCATTTCTGCCCAGTCGAGGAAATACAGTTTAGTTCTTGCTGTTTTTTCGTACTCGTAGATGGTGTCGTTGTCCTTTTCTATGGCATCCCATTTGTTGATGACGATGATGCAGGCTCGACCTTCTTGGCTGATGCGATCGGCTAATTTTTGATCTTGGTCGGTAACACCGTCAATTGCATCTATTACTAGCAGTATGACATCTGCCCGGCGGATGGCTTTGAAAGCGCGGTTGATTCCGAAAAATTCGGCGCCGTATTCGACGTTTTTCTTTTTACGAATTCCGGCTGTGTCAATCAGGCGGTAGGTTTGACCGTTGCGTTCTACTATGGTGTCAATTGCGTCGCGGGTTGTGCCAGAAATTGGGCTGACGATGGCGCGGTTTTCTCCGAGAAATGCGTTTAGCAAACTCGATTTGCCGACGTTGGGACGACCGATAATTGCTACTTTGATTTCATCTACTTCTGGCTCTACTTCTGTGGGAAGGTAAGTCATTAATTGGTCTAGCAATTCACCGGTACCGTTACCGTGAATCCCGGAAATGGGGTAAGGTTCTCCCAGTCCCAATGTCCAAAAGTCTGCTGCTTGGGTGAGTCCGGTATTTTCCGATTCGCACTTGTTGACGGCGAGAATGACGGGGACTTTTTGCACTCGCAGCCAAGAGGCGATGGATTCGTCGCCGCCGGTGAGTCCGGTTTTTCCGTCTACTACAAAAATGGCCGCACTTGCTTCTGCGAGGGCCGCCATTGCTTGTTCGCGGATTAATGGCAGAAATTCGGTCTCGTCATCGAATACTAGCCCGCCGGTGTCTACGACTTGATATTCGCGATCGCCCCAGTATGCTGGTCTGTACGTGCGATCGCGCGTAATTCCCGGTTCGTCGTGGACGATCGCGTCTTGGCTGTTGGCTAAACGGTTGACGATCGTCGATTTGCCTACATTGGGGCGTCCAATAATAGCAACTATAGGTAGAGGCATAAAAGTAGCAGCAATTTAGGCTGCGCCGTAATTTTGAGCTTTAATCTTTAAGTATAAGGGAATGTGACTGAAATGGAAAGACTTATTTCTGTGTTGGGGTTAGGGGTTTTTGTCGGTTTGTGCTACGCCTTTTCAGTCGATCGACGGGCTGTTAAGTGGCCGCCCGTACTGTGGGGAATTGCTTTGCAGCTAATTTTTGCAATTTTGATTCTCAAAACTGCTCCGGGTTTGGCGGCATTTAAATTTTTGGGAGATTTAGTCACTCAATTTCTGAATTTTTCTGATGCTGGGGCAAAGTTTGTATTTGGTGATAAATTTACCGACCACTATATCGCTTTTAAAGTGCTGCCCACTATTATCTTTTTCTCTTCGTTTATCACCCTACTTTATCACTACGGGATTTTGCAGCGGGTGGTGCAGGCAGTTGCTTGGTGCATGATTAAAACCATGAAAACTTCCGGTGCAGAAACTCTTTCCTGTGCTGCCAATATTTTTGTCGGACAAACAGAAGCGCCACTATTAATTAAACCCTATGTAGCGACGATGACTCTCTCGGAACTGCACGCTGTGATGACGGGGGGTTTTGCGACAATTGCTGGCGGAGTTATGGCGGCTTATATTTCTTTTGGCGTGTCTCCTCAACATTTAATTGCTGCGTCGGTGATGTCGGCACCGGCTGCTTTGGCTATTTCTAAATTGCTGTACCCAGAAACTGAAAAGTCCCTGACTGCTGGCGAGGTATAAATTAAGGTGGAACAGGTTTATGCTAATGCCGTGGATGCGGCGGCTTCTGGTGCTAGCGACGGTTTGAAGTTAGCCGCAAATGTGGCGGCAATGCTGATAGCTTTTTTGGGTTTGTTAGCATTTTTTAATGCATTTTTGGGTTGGTTTGGAGGGCTGATTAGTTTGCCTCAGTTGTCGCTGGAATAGATTTTTTCTTATTTGATGGCTCCCGTGGCTTGGCTGATGGGCGTGCCTTGGGCGGATTGTGGAAAAATAGGAGTAATTTTGGGGAAGAAGACGATTTTAAATGAGTTTATTGCTTATTTGGATTTGATGGAATTGGTGAAGCAACAGGCGATTTCGGAACGATCGGTAATTATTGCGACTTATGCTTTGTGCGGCTTTTCTAATATTGGTTCCATCGGGATTCAAATTGGGGGGATTGGTGGGATGGCGCCATCCCGCAAAGGCGATTTGGCTCGGTTGGGCGTGAGGGCGATGATTGCTGGTTCTGTGGCTTGTTTCATGACTGCTTGTATTGCGGGAATGCTCGTTTAAAAGTTTTGAGTTTTGTAAGGTGCGCCACAAGCACCCAACTCTCTACTCTCAAGGTTATTAAATAAAAGTTAAAATTTGACAATTAAAGTATGGTAAATGTTTAATAAAATATAACGAAAAACATCTAACTTTAGCGATCGGCTATTATGGAAAACAAGCAGGAATTTAGTCTGTAACAACAGTATATAGAAACTGGCAACTAAATTCTCTTCTAAGCGAAATTAATAGGTGATGTAATATGGCTGTTCTGCAACTAGAAAACGGTAGGACATATACCGATATCGAGGCGATCGCCAGCCAACTGGCTGTTTTAAATATTGAGCTCTATCGCCTGCCAAATCAGGAAAATCCTGCGGTTAAAAAAATTCTACTGCAAGACATTCTCAATGTCACAGAAAAACAGCACATTCTCGCAGCATTTAAAACCGAGTTTGAATACTTCAAGCGCGCTAGCGGATGTCAGTGGTGCGACTTAAAAGTGCTGCATCCGGGTTCGCCACAGATTTACCCGCTGATGACTCAAAGCGATCGCACTCACACTCACGCAGAT
The DNA here is from genome assembly GCF_020738035.1 of Microcoleus sp. PH2017_28_MFU_U_A. Classification (NCBI taxonomy): domain Bacteria; kingdom Bacillati; phylum Cyanobacteriota; class Cyanophyceae; order Oscillatoriales; family Microcoleaceae; genus Microcoleus; species Microcoleus sp. PH2017_28_MFU_U_A. Next base: position 7,507 of record NZ_JAEQCX010000149.1, on the reverse strand, counting down.
GCCGAAGTTCTGCATGTTTTAGCTGGGGAATGTGTTTTTGGGTTTGTCTATCCTAACGGCTCTCAGGTACAATTAATGTTGCAAGCTGAAGAATATATTAAAGTGCCTCCTAATACAGAACATTGGTTTTATCTTACTCCGTTGCTGTACTTGAAAGCTGTGCAGTATTACACCACTGCTCAAGGGTGGGTTCCTCAGTATACTAATAGGAAGTTGAAAATTACCAACTAGATCGAACCTTTGTATGTTGTTGCGCTTCAGCGCTTTTTCATAGATATAAGCAAAGAGCGCTGAAGCGCAACTACGTACCTTTGTTGTTGCGCTTCAGCGCTTTTTCATAGATATAAGCAAAGAGCGCTGAAGCGCAACTACGTACCTTTGTTGTTGCGCTTCAGCGCTCTTTCATAGAGAAATTTCAATTTCTTCACACCGCTGCAAAAGTGCTTCTATTTCCTGGGCGAGAAGAATTACTTCCGGCCACGAAGAACCGTTGATTAAGTCTTGGGCGTGTGCTAATTTGTTTCTCAATGCTTCTGCTGACTTTAAAAAACGCTCCCCGTAACGTTTGGATTTGAGCCCCAGCCGATCGACTATTTCGGCATTCGTCAGGATTAAATCTCGCTTGTCGCAGAATTGCAGGTAATCGATCAAGTCTATGGCCTCATTTCGCGATCGCCCCAATTCCCACAGGTGTTTTGCTGCTACAATGCGATCGCCCTTCAGCAACTTCTGCCACGAATCTTGGGGAAAATAGATCCGCACAATCCGCAATAAATTCATTTCCAGCAGCGTCACCAATCCAAACAGCAGCATCCGTACCGGCGCTTTTTGCAAATCGCCGCAGGTGACAATCCCGTTGATGCGGTTGCTTTCCAAGACAAACAATCTCGGTTTTTCTCGCAACAGCGGTAACAATTCCATCAATGGAGTCGAGGCGGCGATTAACTGTGACGGATGGAAGATTTGCTGGTAGTCGCTACACTTACCTGTCATTAAGTGCGATCGTTCTATATAGCCGCAAACCGTACCGTTTTCCTCGATCCCGAGCACATCAAAATCGCGCGCCTCCATCCACGATCGCAATTTAGCAGCATCTTCGCCCGCCGGCACAGATTTTAGCGGTTCCGCCAGGTATTTAACGGTGATACTGTCTTTGAATAAATCCCGCAAATCAGCGGAACTTGATTTTAAATGTTTCATCTCATGCGGGGTAATTTCCTGAGTCGTGGCGCGACAAGAGGAATATTAATCATATTTTAACTGCAAATAGAGACGCGGGATTGCCGCGTCTCTAAATATTTTACAATCTTACTTGCTGGCTAATTCTGGACAATAATGATTGCCTGCAAGAGTTGTGATAATATCGGCATCGGCAAGAAAACTTTCTTTAGCCGTGGGATTTTCGATACTACCAGCTTGTCCGATCGCCCTTAATTTAACTTCCGGCAGAGAAAGTCCCGCTTTCGCTTGGACACAGATCCTTTTAGCGGCAGCAATTTTTTGACTGGGGCTACTTTGAATTCCTTGCAGTAAAGCGTTTGTGGCGTCTGGAGAATAGCTTTTTGCTAAGCGTTTGTAGTCTTCGATAAATTTCCCGTCGTCTCCTGTTAGCTTTATTCCCGATTCTTGGGGCGCGCACAACTGGTTTAAGTTAATTACTTCTCCCGCTGAGTTTACCAGAAAACAGCCTTCGCGTTCTTGGGCGATCGCACTTTTGACCGCGACAAATTGTACAATAACGGCGGATATCACAGCAGTTAAACGCCAGTAATTTAGCATGGCATTATCCTTTGATAGTTGACAGTTGACAGTTTGTAGGGGCGGTGCCAAGAGTGCCCGCCCTCTTAGTTGACAGTGACCTCTACCAGGAAGTCCGAGGATTGGACTAATTAATCGTCTTCTTTTAATTTGTCCTGGAGTTCCGGCTTTATATCGTTTCCGGTTGTATCGGAATTATTTAACCGCAGAGATCGCAGAGAGCACAGAGAGATAAGATAGAGATGAATGCAGGATGATCAAATCGGATTTGATATTAATCCAATTTTTCCTATTAAGATGCCCGTCCCAGAATAGATTTAGGTATGGATTCAAACGAGCCTTTCGTTATTTGTAGAAGATTTGATTAACAGCAAACATCCCCCTTCTGTAACTGGTGAATGAATGGAACCGGGAACCGATCGAATATAATCGCCTTGATAGCAAACTTCCCCTTCTACAGTTAAGTCTCCTTCTAATACAAATACTTCCTCCGAATCCGCGTGTCGGTGCAGGGGAAAAGTTACTCCCGGTTCCAGCCTCATCAAACAAGTAATTTCGCGCTTTTTTTTGTCAAGATAAAGCTTGCCGATCGAGATTCCCGGAACTGAGTAAGGTCTCCATTTGACATCGCGCGATCGCACAATTAAAGATGGCGGATTGTTCTCTGTGGGCGACGCCACAATTGGCAATTCCGCTATGCGCTGGAACAAACGGTTTTTGAGATCGGGCGCGACAGGAACGGCAGGGGCTGTATAGGCGATCGCAGAAATTGCTGTTTCAAAGGCCGCTAATTCACTTTGAAGTTCTGGGGATGCTTGCAATTTCTCGGCAAGTGCGCTGCGTTCTGACTCATCCATGGTATCGAGAGCTTGAAGCGCTGCAAGCATATTAAACTCCTCGTCTGGCATCATTTCCATCTGTTCTCCGGCATTATCAATTTTAGATTTTAGATTTTAGATTTTAGATTTGTTTTTGCCATTGCACTAAAGATGGAAGATTGGAGATGCCATAGGTTTAGATTGATATTAAACAATTTAAATTTTGTTTTTTTTTGACAATCTAAAACTCTTCGCTCAAAGTTTGGCGCAACTTAGAAATTCCCAACCGAATTCTAGTTTTAACAGTACCTGTCGGGATACCGAGTTTAGAGGCGATTGCCACACAAGTCAATCCTTCGTAATAGGCTAGTTCGATCGCAATTCGCTGTTCTGCTGGCAGTTTTTCTAGGGCTGCTATGACTTGGGCGCTGCGTTCTTCGATCATTGCATCTTCCATCGGTTCTGCAATACGCGAAGACGGAATTTTAGCATCTTCCAGACAAGCGTCTGCCGTGCGGACTGTTCGCTGCAACACTCGGAGGCGATCGAGGGAACGACTGCGGGTAAGCATAAACAACCAAGTATCCGCACGAGAGCGACTAGGATCGTAAGTTGCTGCTTTTTGCCAAATTTGGGAAAAAACATCGAGCACAACTTCCTCAGCTTCTTCTACCGAACCCAGAATTTTGTAAGCGAGACCGAAACTTGCACGACCGTAGCGATCGTACAGTTTAGCTAATGCTACTTGGTCTTTCTGGGCAATCTGCACTAACAGCAGCGATTCATCGCTTGACTTTTCCCCTGTCATCTCAGTGTACCTGAAAAATTTTGTTTTGAGTGCACAGATCCAAAATTAAATATTCGGCGTATATCACTATAGAACATAATTGTAAGTCAATTGGGGATGCAATCATAAGTATGCATTTGCGGGTTAATTCTGTGATGCTTTGAATTGTAATCTATCCGATTTATATTGCAGTTTATCACTTCTGCATAGTTTTTCATACCTAATCTTGCAGCAGAGATCCAAAATAGCCAAAACTTCGTATACCAATTACGAGAAGGCTCAGCAACCTCCCAAAAGCCCGACAGGTTAACAAGTTGAACCTGTTGCGACAAAAGTAAAACCTGCGAAGGTGGGTTATTTGCCATTAATTTTTGTAAAACTCTCAGTAAAAGATAGGTGCTAACTGTGAAACTCACCAAGAAAATTCGCCGAATCATATTAGCGATTGAAGCAGCTTTAATTGTTGTATTAACTCCCGGGATAATTGCCGCTTCCGACCATGACGACGGCGAAGTCGATATCAAAGGTCGCACTGTTAATTTAACCGACTTGTACGTCTATCGGGAAAAAGACCAAAATTCGAGTGCTGCGGACGGAGATTTAGTATTTACTATGAATACAAATCCTCGATCTGTAGCCCGCTATCAATATTATTTTAGCACTACAGCTCTTTACCAATTTCACATCACGCAGGTAGGTGATGTAAATTCTACCCCAACCGGACGCGCCGATATTATCTTGCGTTTTGCCTTCAGTCCGCCTAACAATCAAGGTATGCAAGCGATGGCTGTGACTGTGGTTCGCGGCGGCTCACAGACAACGACTAAAACTACAGTTAAGGGCGGTTTCATTGCCACAACTCCGCTGAATTCTAATGCTGTTTTGAATACAGTACCTGTGGGTGGTTCTAACTTAACTGTATTTGCAGGTTTGCGGGAAGATCCGTTTTTCTTTGATGTGGAACAATTTTTTAGAGTCCGGGCTGGGGCTTTGGGAACGGGGCCGAAAGTCGGTTTCAAGGAACCGGGTAAAGCGCTGGATTTTGCTAAGGGTTACAACGTTAATACCATTACGGTGCGCGTTCCAAAAGCATTTCTGCAAGCAGGAACAGGCGCGAATACTTTTGATGTTTGGTCAACTATTTCTGTGAGGGATGGAGTTGGTGGTTTCAAACAATTCGAGCGTTTGGCGAGACCTGCAATTAATGAGGGTTTGGTACTTACTCCCCAGTTGATGGAGGCATTTAATACTATTTCTCCGAGATTGGATTTGAGTGCTGCTGCTGCTCCGGTGCGCCAGGAAGCTGTTGCTACTCTCAATGCTGTGGATCTTTTGGACGGTAAGGATAATGTTGATGCAAATGCGATCGCCAAAGCTTTCTTACCGGATGTCCTGCGGATCGATACCACAAGGCCAAGCGGCTACGGTAGCGCGGCAAATTCTCAAGGAAGTTTGATCGGAGGTCGTTTGCTTTTGGACGATGTTGTTGATATCACTTTGGGAGCTTTGGTGGGTTCTCCGGTTGGCGATAACGTTTCTTATAACGGAACTCCTGGAAATCCGGCTCAGGGACACAAACCGTTAGAACCGAATTTTCCTTATTTGGCTTTGCCGAATTAGTTAATAGTCATAGGTATGTAGTTGCGCTTCAGCGCTCTTTCCTAATATTTATCAAGAGCGCTGAAGCGCAACTACGTACCTTGGCTCAAGCGCGAGCCGATATTTGGACGCAAGTCGCACAATTCGTCAGGTGCGTCATCAAATAAAATCGTAGTTTTTCGTGCTAAATCGAACAATGACGCACCCTACAATATGACAGCGAATAAATCACAAAAACCTAAATCTGAGCTTTTCTGGTGGTTGCTTCTCATCGGACTGCCGATAGTGGGCATTGTCGCAGTTAATTTGCTACCTAATCTGCGTGACATCTCAGAAAAAATTGCTAATAAAAGTACGGCAAATCTCGATGCTAATTACCGCTATCAGTTTTCGGAAACTTTGAGGAACAATCCGAATCAAAAGGAAGCTATTCAGCAGGAAATTGCTTTTTACCAGCAGCGATTGGCTGTTGATTCAAAAAGCGGTTTGAATCGGGCTGCTTTGGCGAGTGCTTATTTGAAAATGGCTCGCGTAACTGGGGAGGGTGGTTGGTTTTTATTGGCCGAACAAGCGGCCGAAAGATCGATCGCCCTTTTGCCTTTTGACAACAAAGGCGCGCTGCTAGTTTTAGCTCGAATTGCCGAGGCCAGACACGATTTTGCTACTGCTTTGCGCTTTGCTAAACAGGTGGGTTTTGACAATGAAGATGCGATCGCCCTTTCCATCACATCTCACTTAGCCACCGGAAAAATCAGTGATGCAAGTATAGCCGCAGAAGCCTTAGTTAATCGTATTCCTAACTTAGGCTCTCTCACATTAAGAGCATTAGTGAGAGAGTCGCAGGGGCGAGATGCGGAGGTTTTGCAGGATTACCGGCAAGCAATGGCTGCGGAGGAACCGGGAGAGATTGCTGGATCGGCGCGAGTTCGATCGCTCTTGGGTCGATTTTACGCCCGTCGCGGGCAGTTTGTGCAGGCGAAAGCGCTATTTTTGGAAGCGTTGCGGTTGGTTCCGCGATACCCGCTAGCGCTGATTTATTTGGGGGATTTGGAGACGCGCCAGGGAAATTATCGGGAAGCAGAGGCTAATTACAGCAAGGTTTCTGCCTATTCTGGCGGGGCTGCGACGGTGTTCGATCGCCTGGTGGATCGCGGTATGGCGAGGGTGAAGGAGTTGCAGGGAGATGCGAGATCCTCGGCGAAATTGCGCGACAAAGCAGAAGCTGGGCTGCGACAGGAACAGGTTTCTGGCGGTTTCGGGCACCGGCGCGATTTGGCGAGTTTGTTGCTGGAAAAAGGGCGATCGCAGGATGTCGCCGAAGCGCTGTTGTTAATGCAGGAAGAGGTGAAAATCCGCAGGGATGCTGTAACGCTGGATATCTACGCTTGGGCGCTTTCGAGTGCTGGGGAATGGCAAAAAGCCGATCGGGTGATGGCCGACATTGTGCGATCGGGAATTCGGGATGCAGGGATATTTTATCGGGCTGGTGCGATCGCTAAGACTTTAGGAAAAGATGCGGAATCTCGCGCTTATTTTCAACAGGCAAAGGAAATCGATCCGAGTTTTGATAGTCGATCTCGTCAAGCATTGGGTTTGGGAAGTTATGAATTTTGAAATTAGCCACAAACACATAAAATCGGAACCAACCATGCACAAAAACTGGCAAAGAACGCGAAAATATTTAATTCTTTTTTCGCTCACAATCTTACTATTTTGTACAAACTCAACCCAACCAGTTTACTCGCACTGGTCAGACTTATCAGTAGCCGAAATCATCGTAAACGATTTACAAACCGAAATAACATTAACCTTTCCCACAGGCTTAACAAAATTCGCCGACGACAATGGAGACGGACAGTTACAACTGGCAGAAGTTAGAAATCATCAAACAGAACTAGAAAAGTTTTTGGGTCAAAAAATTAGCATCACCAACAGTAGCAAAATTCCCGGATCGGTTACAGTCAAACCCCTAGAAATAGCAGCTAAAACTGCCAGCTTAATCCAGCAGCCCAATACCCATAGCACCTTAATCTTAAACTACACCTGGCCAGAATCTAACGTAACTTCAAAAAACAACAAATTGCGGATTAAATACAATTTGTTTTTGCCCGGAGTTCCGACAGCTAGCTGTCAAGCTACAATTGTCGAAGCTGGTGCTGTCAAAAGCATTGTATTTACGCCACAAAACCGAGAATTTTTGTTAGCTGGAAAAGAATCAATCTGGGAGTCAGGTTGGAGTTTGGTGCTAGCAGTAGTCGGAGCATTTACTTGGGGATGCGTGCACGCGATGTCCCCCGGACATGGGAAAACAATAGTCGGCGCTTATTTAGTCGGTTCGCGGGCTACTCCAGTACACGCTGTATTTTTAGCAGCAACAACCACAATTACTCACACTGCTGGCGTGTTTTCTGTCGGCGCAATTACATTATTTGCTTCTAACTTAATCGGTAATTGCTCAACTAGGGGAAAAAATGGAGCCATCAGTAGAGAGAGCTTGTTGAATAGATTGATAAGCAGTTAAACCCTGACGCTTGCCAGTATTGAC
>NZ_JAEQCX010000016.1:0-1198 GCF_020738035.1 Microcoleus sp. PH2017_28_MFU_U_A | reverse complement strand
CAGGGCTATTTCATTCTAAACAGCTTCTTCAAAACGTCTAGACCATAGCCAGCGAGCCGTTGTGCCTGTGCCATATTTGTTTCTCCAGCTTCTCGATAAAGATTGAGTGCTAAATTACGAGCAATTGCAAAAATGGCTGGGAGATCGCCAACTCGAACTCTAGAAGCATCTTCTCCTTGAGTCACATCTCGGACATAGTGGACCTTATTTTCAACACCCCAGTAATCGCGAATTCTAGTTGCAAATTGTTCCACCGTTTCATCCAATGAACTAATGTAGTACCTGGTTTCAGGCTTCTTGATTTGAATATATTTACCTTTTAACAGGTGTCGATAACTCGTGACTCGAATGATAATTCGTAGTCCGGCCCAGTCTTCGCTCTCCGATAGTCCATGCCAGCCTGTCCACAAACTCACACTTCGTCGTTCCACTCGTCCGTGGCCCGTTTCAACGGTATTAATATGGGATTCTGATTGAAATTTCTCCTTAATTTGCTCATGAAAATGGCTATGATTCCCTTTTAAGGCACCGAGATAGTCATTCCCAGACTCAATAATTAGCTCACAAGTTTTTTTTGAGTATTCAAGGCATCGAAGGCAAAGACGACTCCCCGTTGGGCCAAGGCTTCCAAAACGGGTGGAATCGCTTTGATTTCATTGGTTTTACAATCCACTTGTTGGGGAGTTAAAATCAGTCCTCGTTCGACCAAGTAGACCGTCACCAATTGAATCGCTGGATGGGATGGGGTCCGATTATCACCCGTTTCAATGTTGTAAGAGCCACGGAGGACTTTTCCATCTAAGGCAATGGTTTCACCTCTTTTCGGTTCAATTTTGCAGAAAGAAGCGACGCAAGCGCCATAGGATTGATAATCCAAGTCCAGTAACGCCCGACGAAGCGTACTGTAGGAAGGAATCCCATGCTTCGGGAACCCAAACAGCGCAATCAGAGGTTCGCGGTAAGCCTTTAACCAATCCCCGATGGCTAGAAAACCACCACATCCTGCGCTAATCGCCAGGGTAAATAACGCTAAACAGACCGCATACTCATGACGACAGCCCGCTCCACGCCGTGGGTCGGGTAATTCCGAAAATGCTTCTACAATTGCTAGGGAACTCATAAATCATAAGTTAGGGTGAATCCGACTTCTAAACTCTAAACCTAAACCCTGTCTACTGTCTAGAACGAAATAGCCCTG
>NZ_JAEQCX010000148.1:0-21622 GCF_020738035.1 Microcoleus sp. PH2017_28_MFU_U_A | reverse complement strand
ACAACAGCCGTTTTATTGAGGAGCCCAATGATGGGAAACTATCACGTTCCGTTTTGGAGAGCAGTGGAGGGGGCGACTCCTTCACTGACTTTAATTATTTTGAGAAAAGTAGCCAGTAAGTTAGGTTTAGACCTAAACCAACTGGGTAGACGGTGTTTGACGACCGTAGCGAGAGTTAGACTTTGGGTTTTACCCAAGCCTACTTTGTCCGCAGAATCTCAGCGTATGAAAGACCTGAGAGTGTCAAGATAGCCAAAAGATTTGGCGGACTAATTTTTTAAGTTCGATCGCGTCCTGACTCGTGCCCAAAAACGGATACTTGCTTTCGGACACTCGTCGCCCGCCACCTAAAATTTCCGACTCCTGTTCAACCCCCTGATTCACTGCGCTGGAAGTCAATCTAAAATCTCAAATCTACAGTCTAAAATCGACTGAATGGGGCTTTCCCGGCGCTCCGGTTCGAGGGGTTAGCTAACGGATTGGCGATCGCACTCAAGCGCGGCGGCCACCCTCTTTTAATATCTTGGAAAAAACTCGCTGAAATTGTTTATTCTGTCAATGAGATATCTATAACTTTGGAATGTGTGAATCATAAAAATGTCTGAATCACTAACAAAAGGAGGAACGATCGCAGCGATCGCCACTGCGATCGTTCCCCAACAAGGCAGCGTCGGCATTGTGCGAGTTTCCGGTGCCGCAGCCTTAAAAATTGCCGAAACCCTGTTTCGCGCTCCAGGAGGGCAAATTTGGGAATCTCACCGCATTCTTTACGGCCACATCCGCCGCCCCAAAACTCAAGAATTAGTCGATGAAGCTTTGTTGTTAATCATGAAAGCGCCCCGTTCTTTCACCCGCGAAGATGTGGTGGAGTTTCACTGTCACGGCGGCATTATGGCGGTGCAGCAAGTGTTGCAGTTGTGTTTAGAAAATGGGGCGAGATTGGCGCAGCCGGGAGAGTTTTCGCTCAGGGCTTTTTTGAACGGAAGGTTAGATTTAACTCAAGCTGAAAGCATTGCAGATTTGGTGGGAGCCCAATCGCCCGCTGCGGCACAAAGTGCTTTAGCTGGTTTGCAGGGAAAATTAGCCCAGCCAATTCGCAAATTAAGAGCAATTTGTTTGGATGTGTTGGCAGAAATTGAGGCGAGAATTGATTTTGAGGAAGATTTGCCGCCTTTAGATGAAGCTAAAACTTGTTTGGAAATCAATCAGATTTTGAACGAATTGTCAAGGATTTTGGCGACGGCCGATCGCGGTGAATTGTTGAGAACCGGTTTGAAAGTGGCGATTGTCGGACGCCCGAATGTGGGAAAGTCGAGTTTGTTGAATGCGTGGAGTAAGAGCGATCGGGCGATCGTCACAGATTTGCCCGGAACGACGCGGGATGTGGTAGAGTCGCAGCTAGTTGTGGGCGGCATTCCGGTACAGGTACTCGATACAGCGGGCATTCGGGAAACGGAGGATAAGGTAGAAAAAATCGGCGTAGAGCGATCGCGCGCCGCAGCCAAACAAGCCGATTTAGTATTGTTGACAATTGACGCAGAATCTGGTTGGACAGCAGGCGATTGGGAAATTTACGAACAAGTAAAACACCGCCAGCTCATTATAATCATCAACAAAATCGACCTAGTAAAAACAATCCCAGAATTACCTTTTTCCTCGGAAATTCACTCGATAGTCACCGCGGCGGCCGCCCTCGATCGAGGTATAGAAGAATTAGAAACAGCCATATTAGATGCTGTCAGTGGCGGAAATTTGCAAGCAGAAAACTCAGATTTAGCAATCAACCAGCGGCAAGCAGCAGCTTTAACCAGAGCTAAAATTTCCCTGGAAGAATGCACGGATACTATTAACAATAAATTGCCGTTAGATTTTTGGACAATAGATTTGCGCGGCGCAATTCAAGCATTGGGGGAAGTTACGGGCGAAGAAGTGACGGAATCAGTCTTGGATAGAATATTTAGCAGGTTTTGTATTGGGAAATAGCAATTTTAATTGATTTATAACGCTGCTCAGAAAGGTATGTTGTTGGGCTTCAGTCCTTCTTAGTTTAGTAGAAACCCGGTTTCTCGCCTCCCATGAGTAATCTCTAAAAGTCTACTGAGTGGCCGAGACTTCAGAAACCGGGTTTCTTTCTAAACTTCTCGTTACTCAACATAAAACTTCGTAGAAACCCGGTTTCTCGCCCGATCTGGGTAAATTTCATTTAACTCATATGATGTCTACTAGAACGATCGCACTCATCCTCACGATCGCGGTCTGCCCAGAGTTGTGATATAAAGCACAGCCTCACTCGTAGGAATACCGAGAACGTCATTCACGAGATCGTCAAAAAAGCCCGCAATACCGCTGACACCCAAACGCAGTTGAATCGCTGCTAAATTCAACCGCTGGCCCAAATGACCCGCATCCATGTGCAAATATCGGTAAGCGCGATCGCCATATTTGGCAACAGCCCTATTCAAATCCGCCGTGTGAAACAACAGCGCCCCCGCATCTCTGCCCAAATCTTGCCCCAAACACAAATAATGCAGCTCCCTGCGGAAATTTTTGAACCGAATTTGCCGCAATTCTTGAGCTTTCGGAGCGTAATAATAACAACCTTCTTCTAACCCATGCACTCCCGAAACCGCAATAAAAGTCTGAATCAAACTCAGATCGAAATAGTCTGGATAACCGTCTAATCCTTGGTCGATATAGTGCTGCGACTGATAAGTAAAATCAAGCAACGCTAGGAGTTCGCCCAAGCTCAAAGAAGCACCTGTATAAGCACGGGTAGAACGCCTCTTCAGCATCATATTTTCTAAACCTTCCAGATTCACTCCCCAAGGAATCGAAGGTGTGACAGTCGAAACTTTAGTGCAAAATGGAAAGTTATATTTGTCCTCTAAATCTCCTTCACTTTCATCAAGTTTCCAGCCATCTACTCCAGTGGGATCTGATTCTAACTGTGTCGCTTTATGGAGGTATTCTAAAATTTGACCTTCGGAAATTTTCGGGTAATCTGTCGTCGTTTTTCCTGCCAAAGCCGTTTTAAACTTTGGCAAATTTTGGTCGATGTCTAGCAAGTCAGCTAAACCAATTAAACAGATCGCTCCTTCTTGCTGCGAGTCGATATACAGTAATTGATTGACAGCTTCGTCTGCGAATCCTCCAATCAGGTGAGGTCGGTAATCGTTGATGGCGCAAGCTAACTCGATATTGCTCAATAAATGACCAGTGTCGAGAAAGATTCGCCGATAAGCTCTATCTGCGTAACGCCAAGAAGAACGGAAGAAAACAGTGGTAACGGCGATCGCCAATTGGGTATTTTCTAACACCGGCGATCCGAAACAAGCCGCTTGCAGGGCCGGCCAAACTTCGCTGTCCCAAAAATGAACCAGCGAATGAGTTCTGCACTGATAATTGTAGAGTCCCGCCGGCAACTGTGGCGTACCCCGCGAGATTAAATAAACCTCTGCTGGGTAGAGCCCGCCCGCCGATGGTGCCGATCGCAAATACAGGTAGCTGTCATCTACCGTCTGCACCTTCGCCGTCAGCCCGTAGCTGCACAGCAACAAGCTGGACAACCGATGCCACCAACTGGCATCATCCGGGGAATTTGGATCGTCTGAGGGGTCTTTTAGATAAGGCTTCAGGTCAAAATACGCGCCAATTTTATATTCTTTGAACGGAACTGGTTGCTCTGTCCAATCTAGCTGTCTGCTTTTGGCAGCAAGGGTTTGGGGATCGTATTTCGTCCGTTCGTGGTAGTGCTGTGCAATGGAGGGAGGAAGTTCTGGCATATTTCAGTAGAGAATCAGCTTTGGTTTGTTTATCGATCTTGACATTACTGACGGCAAGCATGGTCGAGCAACCCAGAAATTTACAAATATAAAAAAAATCTTAGAAAAAATACGATCGTTGTTACACAAGCTTAACATAATAAGATACCTAAGTATAAATACGCAGAATAATAACCATCAATTATCATTATGAATTGGCTGCAAAAGCTGTCGTCATTAAGGGTTGAAAATGCAAAAGCTAAGCGCTGAGGAATTGCTCGCTCAGTATTCTGAAGGCCAGCGAAACTTTAACGCCGTTGACTTAAGTGGAGATAACTTGTTTCAAGCAGATTTGCCAGAAATAAACCTTTCTGGTAGCGTGCTGACGCGAGCTTATTTGCCCTACGGAAATCTGACTCAAGCCAATCTTTACAAAACACAGTTACAAGATGCTGAATTGGGCGACATTCAACTTTATCAGGCAAATTTGTCTGAAGCTAATTTATCAGGAGCTAATTTATCTAGAGCAAATTTGCGCCACGCCAATTTGCAAGGAGCAAATTTGCATAAAGCCAATTTACAAGGTGCGGATTTGTACAATGCAGATTTGAGCAATGCCGATTTGAGATATGCTGATTTGAGCAGAGCTAATTTGGAGAAAGCAAAGTTAACCAAAGCTCAATTAGCTGGCTGCAACTTATTTCGAGCGCGCTTAGTGGATTTGTCCGACGCGGAGTGCGATCGCACTACCATCGGCCCGGAAGGATATTGATTTCGCAGCACTGCATTTGGGCGATCGGTCGAAAAAGGCGATCGCCCTTTTTGATATTTCTTAACATTTCTCGACACCGCTGACAATGTGAGTTACAGTCGTAGAGAACTTATGGCTGTGCAATATTGACAATAAACAACACATATTTCCACATAAAAAAAGGTCAAACCTATGAACGATCCCGATGAAAAAGCCAGAGAACTCCGACACAAAGAACAACAACTTCGGAAGCGAGAACAAGAACTTCGACTCCGCGAACTAGAATCGGAAATCGAACGATCGGTACCAGAGAATATAACGAGAAAGTACGAAGAACCAGACAACAATACTCAAAGCAAACTGCAACTATGGCGCCGAAAAATCATAGCAATCAGTCAATTTACAGGTCTGGCAATTGTAGCGCTGGTTGCCCTGCGTGTAGCATCTTGGCTAGGAACTGCGGTGATGGTGGGAGCAATTGCTTTCATTGGTTACAAAATACTTTTTCAAGATAAGAATCCCAAGAATTAACTAACAGGCTATTGTAGTCATTTCAGGTCTGTACTGCACATTGTTCGCGAGGAATAGCGAATCAAATAACTTTTGCACGAACACCATCATGAAATAGCTTGGTTTTGAAATATCCAGCAGTAAACAATCAGAAAACAACCATGAACCTCAAAGTAGAAACTAGCAGCTTTCTCAACGATTTAGAGCGAGTATCCGCCGTGCGCCGAGAAATTGCGGATCGCCTGAGCAACATCGTCACATCCATAGAGCGATCGGAATTAGCCGGAATCGAAGCATCAGGAAAACTCGGTTTAGAAACAGACAGCGCCGACATCAATCTCGCCAGCAAAAACTTGCGCCAAGGAGTATTTCGGCTCCTCGTATTAGGCGACATGAAACGCGGCAAAAGCACTTTTCTAAATGCCTTAATCGGCGAAAACTTGCTTCCCAGCGATGTCAATCCCTGTACTGCTTTGCTGACAATTTTGCGCTACGGCCCCGAAAAAAATGTCACCGTTTATTTCAACGACGGCAAAAGCCCCAAACAACTCGATTTTAAAAGTTTCAAACAAGACTACACAATCGACCCCGCTGAAGCAAAACGCCTAGAATCAGAACAGAAACCAGCATTTCCAGATATCGACTGCGCCGTAGTAGAATATCCCTTACCTTTGCTAGAAAAAGGCATAGAAATAGTAGACAGTCCCGGACTCAACGATACAGAATCGCGCAACGAATTATCTCTCGGTTACATCAACAACTGTCACGCAATTTTGTTTGTACTCAGGGCAACTCAGCCTTGTACAATGGGTGAAAGACGTTATCTAGAAAATTATATCAAAGGTCGTGGATTAAGCATTTTCTTTCTGATCAATGCTTGGGATCAAGTGCGGGAAAGTTTGATCGATCCGGACGATCCTGAAGAAATGGCAGAAGCAGAACACAAACTGGGGCGGGTTTTCAAAGCTAATTTGGCTGAATATTGTTTAACAGAAGGACACGACATTTACGACGAGCGGGTGTTTCCAATTACCTCAATTAAGGCGCTCAGATTGCGGGTAAAAAACCCGGATGCAAATTTAGCAGGAACTGGTTTTCCGGAGTTTATGGCGTCATTGAATACGTTTTTGACGCAGGAAAGAGCGATTTCGGAATTGCGTCCGGCGAGGACTTTGGCGCGTCAAATTTCTGCTCGCGTCCGCGAAGCTGTCGGGCGCCGTTTACCATTGCTCGAACGGGATGTCAATGAGTTGAAGGACAAGATTAATTCTGTTGAGCCGGAGTTTAATAAACTGAGTCAGATTCGCGATGAATTTCAACAAGAAATTATCCGAGTTAGAGATAGTAAATCGCGGGCGATCGCAGATTCTTTCCGCACCTACGTTCTCAACTTAGAAAATACCTTTGAAACAGACTTTTTGCGGTATCAACCCGAGCTGAGATTTCTGGATTTCTTCAGCCAAGATAAGCGAGAAGCCTTTGAAGCATCGCTCAGACGAGCATTCGAGCAGTACATCAACGACAAACTAGCAGCTTGGACTCTCACGGCTGAACAAGAGATGAATTCAGCATTTTCGCAGTTGTCGCAAAGTGCGGCAAATTATGGAGCATCTTACACGAAGGTGACTGAAAAAATCACCGAAAAACTGACCGGGCAAAAAATCCCCGCAGCAGTCAGCAACTCAAACGAAGATAACTCGCCAGCTTGGGCAAAATGGGCGATGGGATTGTTTTCATTAACAACAGGAAACCTGGCGGGTGTAGCAATGGCAGGAGCTGGTTTCGACTGGAAAAATATCCTGCTCAATTTAATTACTGTATTGGGCGTCAGTACGATTTTTGCGAGTTTTACGGGGATTGTTTTGGGGCCACTGTACTTGGCTTTGCTGGGGATGGGTGTTGGGGTTTTGCAAGCAGACGGAGCTCACAAACAGTTAGTGAAAGCAGCTAAAAAAGAGTTGGTAAAATATCTGCCGCAGGTGGCTCAGGAGCAGTGGCAGCCGATTCACGATGCTGTGAAAGAGTGTTTTGATGTTTACGGGCGCGAAGTGGGCGATCGCATGAATGATGATATTAAGTCTCGGAAAGCTGAGTTGGATAATTTGTTGGAACAAAAGCAATCTCGGGAGATTAATTCTCAGGCTGAATCGCAGCGGTTGGAAAAGTTGGAGGCTGATGTTTCTGCTCAGGCGCAGAGTATAGAATCAGTATATCAAGGTTTCTTAGCATCCGCTAAATGAAGCTCTAAGGTACGTAGTTGCGCTTCAGCGCTCTTTATATATATAACAAAGAGCGCTAAAGCGCAACTACGTACCTAGGATTTGGAAAAGTTGGAGGCGTACCTAGGATTTGGAAAAGTTGGAGGCTAAGGTATGTTGTTGCGATGAAAGCGCTCTTACATATATAACTAAGAGCGCTGAAGCGCAACTACGTACCTCGGATTTGGAAGAGGACTGAAGTCCGCACGATCGAACCTTTTATAATCAAACAATGAGATAATTTTAAATATGCAACAACCCGAAACTTATCAAAATCTAACTAACTATCTCAAATCAGCACTGGGCATTCTCGAACTAGATAAAAACTCCCAACTTTACCGAGATACAACTTCTATTTGCGACTATCTCGCCAAACCAACTTTTCAAATCGCTGTCTTCGGCCCGTTTAATTACGGTAAGTCAACTTTGCTGAATGCAATGCTTGGAAATCGCGCTTTGCCGATCGATCTTGTGCCCACTACAGGTGCTGCCATTTATGTCAACTACGGCGACGAATTGCACGCAAAAATCACCCTCAAAGACGGCACAGAAGTCAGCGAAGCGGGGACTGACGTGTTGAAACGCTACGCCATCCTCGACGACAACCGACAGATGCGGGATGATGTCGCAGCCGTCAATGTTTACTGTCCCCACCCATTCCTGAAAACGGGTGTGGAATTGCTGGATTTGCCCGGAACTAACGATCGCCAAGAACAGGATAACTTAGTTCGGGATAAATTGCTGACCGCTGATTTAGTTGTCCAGGTTTTGGACGCTCGCAAATTGATGACTCTGGGCGAACGGGAGCACTTGAGAGACTGGTTGAGCGATCGGCAAATTAACACAGTCGTCTTTGTTGCCAATTTTCTCAATCTACTCGAACCAGAAGACCAAAAACAAGTATACAATCGATTGTTGTTTGTTGCCGAAAGTTTTCGCTCCAACTTGCCGAACAACATCAGCAATATCTACCGCGTCGATGCTTTGCCGGCTTTGCGGGCGAGGCTAAAAGGAGATGTGGCTGCGGCTCAAACTACCGGAATTGCCATGTTTGAATCGGCGTTGCAAAGTATAGTCGCAAGTCAACAGGAACAACTAGCAGTTAAGTTGCCGAGAATTGAAGCCATAGCTACTAAGATTTGTCAATCTCTGCGAGCTAAATCTGAAACTGTCGCCGCCGAAATAACAGCCGCTCAACAAAAGCAAAAAGACCGAATTGAAATTAAACAAAAAGCTGAAAAACTGATTTCACAAGGCTTTCAAGCCAGCGTTTCCGACTTCGAGATTTGGCTTTACCAGCCCACACTTTTGCGGCGCTATCAATCGGAAATGGCGCTGTCGCTTCAGCAAGGAAGTTTTGATGCGTGGAAGACAAAATTTGAGCAAGATGTACTGAACCAGCGGGAAACCATTGCAGAATGGGTAAATAAAGCTTGCGAGTTCTTCGATCGAGAACAGCCGATCGCCCTTTTGATCTCGTTTCCGCCCTCCCCGCAAATCGCGTTACCAGAACCGCCAACCGCCGCCACCAAAAAGTCGATCGAGGGCGAAGTGACTCCAGTCGCGATCGCCACCGGCTTAGGTTGGCTGTTGGGCGGCCCAATGGGAGCAGCAGTAGTCGGCGGTGCTAGCTATATTTTGAAGAAAAGAACAGGCTATGAAAAGCCACCTGAATCGTCAGAAGCTTATCTAAATCAAGTAACAGAAATTTGCAACGAAGCTGCTAAAAACTATCTAATTGGTTTCAGTATCGATACTTTTTTAATGCTGCAACACTACAAGGAAATCGCCGCCAAAGTTATCTGTTTTCAAGACAGCAAAGAGCCGCTAAATATGAATGTTCAACAGTACCAGTTACAGTTAGTAAATAATTTAGTGGAAAATTTAGCAGCAGAATTAGATCGAATAAAAATCAGATGATTTTAGATTACTTTCATGGCACTGTCAAATCATCAATAACAGGCTTTCCGGCCAGCTATATCCTCCGTAGGGACACTCCAAGATCCCATTAGTGTCAACTTAAGCCGAAAGCCCACTAGGGTTTTAACCCCTGCCGGACTGCCGGACTCAGGGTTTGACGTTAAGTTGACACTCCTTGGGCAATTCCGTGTCCGTACCAAACCCGAATATGCTGTAAGTCCTGTTAACTAAATTTCATAGATTTCTAACGGTAAGTTGTCTGGATCTCTAAAAAAGGTAAACCGTTTTTCGGTAATTTCGTCAAGGCGAATTTCTTCTACTTCCACTTGTTGCGATTTCAAGTAAGCAACCGATGCTTCTATATCCTCGACTGCAAAAGCTAAATGTCTCAAACCGCAAGCTTCAGGATTGTTAACTCTTTTGGGAGGATGGGGAAATGAAAACAGTTCAATCATTGCGCTGCCGTTTCCGACTTGCAAATCTAGTTTGTAAGAATTCCTCTCGCTTCGGAAAGTTTCTTTGATTGTGGAACATCCCAAGACTTCTACATAAAATTTCTTTGACTTTTCGTAATCCGAGCAAATAATCGCCACATGATGTATTGCCTTTATTTCCATATTAAAAAAGTTAGTTAGTTGCGTTTTTTCAACAGCACAGCACGCTACTAACAATTATATTTGACTTCGAGCAAAACCTGCTAAATTCAGCACGCGCGGCGCAGCTATCCCGTAGGGAATCGCCCTATAAATTCCCCCGCCCAAATCTTAATTAGTAAAATTCCGCAAAAAAAGCACCCCACTTTGATAAAATGAGAGTTTTGCAGTCACTCACCCATTTGCATCTCAGGAGACAAGCACCATGGCCCGTATGTATTACAACGAAGACGCCAACCTAGACCTCTTAGCCAACAAAACGGTTGCTATCATCGGCTACGGTTCCCAAGGACACGCCCACGCCCTCAACCTCAAAGACAGCGGCATGAATGTCATTGTCGGTTTGTATCCCGGTAGCAAATCTGCCGCCAAAGCAACCGATGCAGGTTTAACTGTTCACCCGGTAGACAAAGCAGCCGCCGCCGCTGACTTCATCATGATTTTATTACCCGATGAAGTTCAAAAAACTATTTACAAAGAACAAATCGAACCTAACCTTTCAGCAGGAAATGTTTTAGCATTTGCTCACGGTTTTAACATTCACTTCGGCCAAGTTGTCCCCCCAGCCGAGGTAGACGTAGTAATGGTAGCCCCCAAAGGCCCCGGACACTTGGTGCGCCGGACTTACGAACAAGGCGAAGGTGTTCCGAGTTTGTTTGCAGTATATCAGGATGCTTCGGGCCAAGCGCGCGATCGGGCAATGGCCTATGCTAAAGGTATCGGCGGCACCAGAGCCGGCATCCTCGAAACCACTTTCCGCGAAGAAACAGAAACCGACCTTTTTGGCGAACAAGTAGTTTTGTGCGGCGGTTTGAGCGCCTTAATTAAAGCTGGATTTGAAACCTTAGTTAACGCTGGATATCAACCAGAATTAGCTTATTTTGAATGTTTGCACGAAGTTAAACTTATCGTTGACTTAGTAGTAGAAGGAGGCCTCGCCAAAATGCGCGACAGCATCTCCAATACCGCAGAATACGGCGACTTAACTCGCGGCCCCCGCATCGTCACCGATGACACCCGCGCCGAAATGCGTAAAATTCTTAGCGAAATTCAATCCGGCCAATTTGCGCGCGAATTCGTTCTGGAAAACCAAGCCGGCAAACCGGGCTTTACTTCGATGCGCCGTCAGGAAGCAGAACATCCGATTGAAGAAGTTGGTAAAGATTTGCGCGCCATGTTTAGCTGGTTGAAAAAGCAAGCATAATCGATTTTGGATTTTAGATTTTAGATTTTAGATTTTTCGTTTTATCTAAGATCTAAAATCGCTAATCTAATAGTAATTGTCAAAAGTAGTCCTAGGGTGTGTCGCCACGAAAAATCCCTAAATAAGACAGAGAATCTCACAGCGATGCACCTGACAAGCAGCAGAAATAAACCCAACACCACTGAACAGACAAAAATCGGTCAATTGGTTCTTTCTTTGTCTTCCAACTTCCATCGGATTTCTGTCAACTGTCAACCCTTCTCTAAGCAAACTGTCAACTGTCAACCGTCAACTGTCAACCGTCAACCGTCAACTGTCAAAACTATCGACTAGGGTTTTTTTGCAAGTCCTCAATCTCCTTATCCCTTTCCTTGTTTACCTCTTTTGGCTTCACCCATGAAGGCCACAAACTGACGAAGAACTTTCTACTTGCTAAGCTGGTATCTCTTACAGGTTTGGGGAGAAAAGTTAAACTGTCACCGTAAAGGGTAAACATTGCTACAAACAGCAGCACTAGCGGGATAATATTTTTTTTAGGCATGGCAGTTTCAGAGTTAAGTTTGTAAAAGTCCTTGTTTATATTTTGCCCTGGCGCGAACCAAAAATATCAGCGCTAAAGAAAAGAAATCCCAGGCATAAGCGGACGCAGCATGAAAAAGACAAGACTGCTAATTCGCAATATTATTCGACAAGGCTGACTACCAACTCACAATCTAAGTTCAAATGTACGGACTCGTGACACCTCAGAAACCCGGTTTCTTCGTAACTTTCTCGTTACTAAATGGGAAAACTCGTAGAAACCGGGTTTCTCGCCTATGCGTGGACAATCAAACTGTCCGAAGTATTTATGACTAATGGCTGCTGACTAATAACGTTCGCGAGTTCTTAAGGATCGCAAATTAAATAACTTACAATTTTCATTGTTATTGTGGGATGGGCGTCCCGCCCGTCCAGAAAGAACGGGCGGGACGCCCATCCCACAAATATGTGTAAATTATTTAATTCTCATTCCTAAGTTCGCACTAATAACTACTGTCAACTGTCAACTGTCAACTGTCAACTGTCAACTCACTACTTATTCCCTTGAATAAAATTTTGCACGACTGCATTAGTCTCAGGGGAAATTTCTGTTACCAGGCGCACTGGAATTGCATTGGTAGAAGCAAACTGCGCGTATTCGGGCGTTAGAAAAATAGCATATTTGTCAGCTTCTGCCGTTAGTTGAGCGGCAGTGGCCAGACTTATCGCTTTAATATAATTGCGTATGCTCACAGCTTGCTCGCCGACAACTTCATCGCCAGAAATTACTGTACTCGGTCTGCTAGCTTGGTCTAAGGTTGTACTCGGATCTTTGACGCTTAAGTGGGTTCCTCCTACAAAGCCGACTAGCCATTTGGGGGCGGTAATCTTTTGGAATCCGGCAATTTGTTCGACTAAGGCGGGTGTGGTTTTGTCGGCTGAAGATGCTACTATTAATGTAGGGATTTGAATGGCACTTAAACCCGTTTCTCCAAATAGTAATGATGTGGTGGGATTCATAACGATCGCCCTTTTTATCCTCACATCCCGCAATTGATACCGTTCTGCGGGCAATCGGGCCGCCGCGCACTGAATGCCTTCGCCCAAGCTAAACCCGATTAAATCCCCCTGACAGCGCTGTTTGAGCCCGGTCAATTGCAGTTCGGCACCGGCTACGGACAAGGCTGTGGCGCCGCCGAAGGAATAGCCCACGATCATCGATCGCTCGATCGCAATTTTCCCCTGCAAGTTATCATCAGTTTGGTTCAATTTTGCCAGTTCGTCGAGCACAAAACTGATATCTTTAGGACGGTCTAAAAACTCTCCAGAAGCGAGCAACTGAGACTTACCCGCGATCGCAGCCTTGGTATTTGTTTCGTTGCTTCCCGGATGTTCTACAGCAGCTACCACGTAGCCGTAGGACGCCAAATGCTCGGCTAAATAACGCAAATCCGTCCGCACCGAACCCAAACCGTGAGAAAACACGATCGTCGGTTTGTCCGCCGTCGCTGCTCTCGACCAATAGACATCAACAGGAATACGCCGATTGCGGGCGCTATCGTTCAAATCTAGCTTGAGAACCCGCACCGAATTCGGGCCGGGTTGGGTTGGGTCGAAAGGCGGGTTAAAGGCGGGTTTAGTGGCTGTTAATTGAGGTGCGATCGCGGCCATAAACCTCTGAGTTTGCCAAAAACCCGAGTTTAAATTGCTTAAAACTGCGAAAGCTCGATCGAGATCCACAACTACCCGCGAACTCGGATAAGATTCAATAAAACTCAATACAGATAAGCCTTCCGGCGCATTCGCCCCCAGCACCAAAGCCGCTCGCAGCGCTTCCACACCCGCACCGTCGCGCCTGGGAATGACTGTAGTCAAATCCGTCAAAATCGCAGTCCCGATGCGCGTATTTAGCAAGTTGCTCAAACCAACTACATTGAGAGGGATTTTCGCTTGAAGTGCTCCCAAAATTTGACTGCGCTGTGCGTCAGACAGCAGATTGGCGTATGCTTGCAGTCTGGGCGGGACTTTTCCGGTTTTTGCGAGCTCGCGCAAATCCGCCACCGAGATTGAGGATTCTAAAGGGCCTTTGCGGACAACAACTGTTTCTGTAGCTTTTGCAGGGGATATCATAGCGCCGAAAGTGCCGATCGCGATCGCGCCACAAACACTCGCGACTGAGGAAAACCATCTTAAATTTGGTCGGATGCTCATTTTTACCTGGTTCAACTAGAGGGATATCACTATATTCTTAAAATTGTCCCAGATACAGAGAAATTCTGTTCAAGTGTTGATAAATTGTCTGGGAATGCGATCGACAAAACCTCTCGGTATGTTTAAATGTCGATCGTCGCGATCCTATTAAGTATAATTGCCAATCAAACATGGCCATTTAGCTTAATGCACTACGCGAAATTGCGGTTGACATCATATTTTGTGTTTACTACGATAGTAAATAAAACCCTGCGATATCCCTGACCTTTGCATCAGAATGATCATTTTTCGAGTGCAGTGCGATCGTCCTCTGGCATTATATCGTTTCCGTCAGTCTTGAAAAAAATCAATTTACCTCAGCTATCAGGAGGATTTCAATGAATACACTGACACTTCCAGGCTACAAAATCACCACCTCAATCTCCGACGGGTTCAATACCAGCGTTTACCGGGGAATTAGACAGTCAGACGAACAACCAGTCATCATCAAAATCCTCAAGGCAGAATTTCCCACCCTCGAACAAATTACCCGCTTAAAAAACGAATATAAAATTACTCAGCATTTACACGCAGACAGCATCGTCACATATTACAGCCTCGAAACGTATCAAAACCGTCTCGCCCTGATTTCAGAAGATTTTGGAGGCAACTCCCTGGGTCAAATCATCTCAAAAAAGCTTGACTTAACAGCATTTTTAAACATTGGCATTCAGCTAGCATCAGCACTCAACTCGCTGCATCAAAACGGCATCATCCACAAAGACATCAAACCCTCCAACATTATCATCAACCTGGAAACAGGAATAGTTAAAATCACCGACTTCAGCATCGCTTCCCGGCTGAGCAAAGAAACTCCCCAAATTAACAGCGCTAACTTAGTTGAAGGTACAGTCGCCTATATGTCTCCCGAACAAACTGGGAGAATGAACCGCACCTTAGATTATCGCAGCGATTTCTATTCCCTAGGTGTCACATTTTACGAAATGCTGACAGGCAAATTGCCGTTTAAAAGCAACGATATTTTGGAACTGGTACACTGTCATATTGCCAAACATCCCGCGCCACCTTCTGAATGCAGGAGGAATTTAGAAAATAGCGATCTGGTTCCGCAAGTTGTTTCGGATATTGTGATGAAGCTTTTGGGAAAAAATGCCGAAGATAGATATCAAACAGCAGAGGGGATTAAGGCAGATTTAGAAAACTGTTTGAATTCTTGGCAGACAACTGGGGAAGTTGCTTATTTTGTACCCGGACAGTTGGATCGATCGGGACAATTGTCAATCCCTCAAAAACTCTACGGGCGAGAACTTGAAGTCGATAGTTTACTTGCTGCTTTTGAAAGGGTAGGGACACGGCAGTGCCGTGTCCCTACAGGTGATAGGGATTTACTCCCAGGGCGCAGCGAAATAGTCCTAGTTTCCGGTTATTCTGGGATTGGTAAA
The DNA here is from genome assembly GCF_020738035.1 of Microcoleus sp. PH2017_28_MFU_U_A. Lineage (NCBI taxonomy): Bacteria > Bacillati > Cyanobacteriota > Cyanophyceae > Oscillatoriales > Microcoleaceae > Microcoleus > Microcoleus sp. PH2017_28_MFU_U_A. Next base: position 6,393 of record NZ_JAEQCX010000148.1, on the reverse strand, counting down.
ACCGCCATTGTCAATGAAGTTCACAAGCCAATTGTGCGACAGCGCGGCTATTTTATTAACGGCAAATTTGACCAATTTAAGCGCAACATTCCCTATGCAGCTTTGATTCAAGCTTTCGGGTCCTTAATCGGGCAGTTGCTGACTGAAAGCAGCGAAAATTTGCAAGCTTGGCGAGAAAAGTTAGCGGCGGCTTTGGGTACAAACGGTGCTGTGATTGTTGATGTAATTCCCGAGATTGAGCTAATTATTGGGAAACAGCCGGAAGTGCCACAACTGGGGGCTGCGGAATCTCAAAATCGGTTTAATCGAGTCTTTCAAGAGTTTATCGGCGTCTTTACTCGCGCAGAACATCCGCTGGTTATCTTTTTAGATGATTTGCAGTGGGCTGATTCGGCTTCGCTGAATTTAATGCAGTTGTTGCTTGGCAATTCGGAAAGTAAATACCTGCTGTTGATTGGTGCTTATCGGGATAATGAAGTTAATCCGACTCATCCGCTCGTACAGGCGATCGAGCAAATTGCCAAAACTGGTACTCCAGTCAATAATATTGTATTGCAACCGCTGGATTTCGGCAATGTTTGCGAATTAATTGCCGATACTATCACGGCTAACGACAAGGTGAGATTGCTGGCTGAGTTGATTTTCCACAAAACGGGCGGTAATCCTTTCTTCATCACGCAGCTTTTGCAAGCGCTGTATCAAGAAAATCTGTTACACTTTGAGTTGAGCAGCGGTAGTTGGCAGTGGGATTTAGCGCAGATTCAGGCGATCGGCATTACCGACAAAAGCGTCGTCGAATTGGTAGCCAGCCGCATCGAAAAACTTCCGGAAACTACGCAGCGAGTCTTAAAATTGGCGGCTTGTATTGGCGACACATTTACCCTCGATGTTTTGTCAATTGTCAACGAACAATCCCAGGCGCAAGCAGCTAGCGAACTCTGGGCGGCGCTGCAAACTGGATTGGTTCTCCCGTTGAGTAATGCTTACAAAATTCCGCTGGTTGGAGGCTGGGGACTGGATAATTTGCGATCGATTATTCCCGCTTCTCAATCCAAAATTGCCTACAAATTTCTGCACGACAGAGTGCAGCAAGCAGCTTATTCTCTGATTCCAGACGCCCAAAAGCAAGCAACGCACCTAAAAATCGGTCAATTGCTGCTCAAAAATACTCCCGTCGCTGAGATTGACGATAATGTGTTTGATATTGTCAACCAACTGAATGTTGGGGTTGAATTTCTCACAGAAAAAACCGAAAAAGATGAATTGGCAAAACTGAATCTGATCGCCGGGAAAAAAGCTAAAGCATCTAATGCTTACGAAGCTGCTGTCAGGTATTTGAATGTCGGCTTGGAACTCATTAACTCCTCCCAGTCCCCCGTTAGTATGCAGTCAAGTTGGGATACTGATTATGACTTGACGCTGAATCTGCACGTAGAAGCAGCGGAGGCAGAGTATCTGAATACTAACTTTGGGCGATCGCAAGAATTAGCGGATCTTGTTTTACAACAAGCTGTTAGCGTACTAGACAAAATTAAAGTCTACGAAATCCAAATCCAGTCTTATATGTCTCAAAACCAATTTAGTCAGGCTGTAGATTATGGGCTAAAAGCTGTGGAAATATTGGGGTTGTCCCTCTCTGAAATCCCCCCAGAGAATCTCGCTGGAATTAAGTTGCCTCAAATTGAGGAACTAGAAAAAGTACCTGTAATGACTGATGACTATCAGTTGGCGGCAATGCGGATACTCTCGGTGCTTCTTTCTCCGGCTTTTGGTGCAAAACCAGAACTCTTGCCACAGATCATCTTCACAATGGTCGATTTTGGTATGGAAAGCGGTTATTCAGCACTTGGGGCGATCGCCTATACTTGGTATGGTTTGCTGCTAAGTGCGGTATTGGGAGAGCTAAACGCTGGATATCATTCTGGACAACTAGGTTTGAAACTGTTAGACAAATTCAATGCTAAACAACTTAAATCCAAAATTTACAATATGTTTAACACTTTTGTTAGACATTGGAAAGAACACGCCAGGGAAACTATTGTATCCTTAATGGAAGGGATTCAATCTGGCTTAGAAACAGGAGATTTAGAGTTTGGCAGTTATTGTGCCATGAACTACTGCAATCACCTATTTTTGATTGGCGAGCCACTAGAAAATGTTGCACAAAAGCAAGGGCAATATATAAATTTAACACTGAACCTAAAGCAGGATTTTCCTAGTGTATTTATCAGAACTTGGTCACAAATGGTTTTGAATCTAATGGGGCGTTCGACCAATAAAAGTCAATTGATCGGGGATGAATTTAACGAAATAGAAATGTTGCCAAATTTGAAAGTTAATTGGTCTTTTTTTAATTTTTACTTTGCGAAAACACTTCTGCATTACTTGTTTAAAGAATACGATATGGCAGTTGCTAACGCATCTTTGGCGGTAGAATACGCAGGTGGGATGGTTGGCTACATGATGGTCGGCACAAACAATTTTTACTATTCCCTGGCACTCCTGGCTGTGTATCCAACTGCGGATAGTGCAGCACAAGAAAAATACTTGATGCAAGTAGCAGCCAATCAGGAACAAATGCAGACATGGGCGCACCACGCCCCGATGAACTACCAGCACAAGTACGATTTAGTAGAGGCTGAAAAAGCGAGAGTTTTCGGTAAAAATTGGGAAGCAGCAGATTATTATGACAAAGCTATTCAAGGAGCCAAAGAGCAAGGATACATCCAAGAAGAAGCACTCGCTAACGAACTTGCGGCCGAGTTTTATTTCTCTCGCAACAAAGACAAAATTGCTCAAGTATATCTCACAGAATCATACTACGGTTACATCCACTGGGGAGCGATCGCCAAAGTCAAAGATTTAGAAGCCCGATATCCCCAATTAGTCGCCCAAACCCTCAACCGAGAAACTAAAACCCGCGATTTAACTGTCACCGCCACGACAACAACCACCAGCAGCGATTTCAGTAAATCCTTAGATATCGGCACCTTCGTCAAAGCATCTCAAGCAATTACCAGCGAAATTGTCCTGGATAAATTGCTCGCCAGTTTGATCGAGATTTTGTTAGAAAATGCCGCCGCTCAAAAAGCTGTGCTGATGCTCTACAAAGATGATAGTCTTTTGATCCAAGCAGCTTGTACGTCAGAGCAAAATCAAGCCGTTGTCTTGCAATCCCTTCCCGTTGAAATTAGTCAAGATTTGCCAGTTTCTATTGTTAACTATGTTGCTCGAACTCAAAAAGACTTGGTTTTAAACAATGCAGCGTCAGACGGCTTGTTTACCGAAGATCCATATATTGTCAGCAGTCAGCCAAAGTCAATTCTTTGCAATCCAGTCATCTATCAGGGCCAACTCACAGGCATTCTGTACCTGGAAAATAACTTAGCAGTGGGTGCTTTTTCTCCCGAAAGATTGCAAGTTTTAAAAGTTTTGACTTCTCAAGTTGCGATCGCCCTAGAAAATGCTAAACTCTACGCAAAAGCACAACAAAAGTCGCAGCAACTAGAACAATCTTTGCACAAGTTGCAGCAAACCCAAGCTCAACTGGTGCAAACGGAAAAAATCTCAAGTTTGGGGCAGTTGGTAGCAGGAGTTGCTCACGAAGTCAATAACCCCGTTGGCTTTATTTCCGGCAATCTCCACCACGCTAATGATTATGTACGAGATTTGATTTGCATTGTCAATCTTTACCAGCAGCACTACCCACAGCCGGTACAGGAAATTGCAGAAGCAGCAGAAGATATGGAACTCGATTATCTGATGGAAGATTTGCCTAAAATGCTGGGTTCTATGCAGTTAGGAACCGATCGCATTCGTGATATCATGCAATCATTACGCAACTTCTCGCGCGTTGACGGTAATGAAAAAAAACCGGCCGACATTCATGCAGGTATCGAGAGTACGTTGATGATTTTACAGCACCGCTTGAAAGCTAATGCGGAACGTCCGTCAATTCAAGTGATTAAGGAATACGGCGACTTACCTGCGGTTGAGTGCTACAGCGGACAACTCAATCAGGTGTTTATGAATTTGCTCTCAAATGCGATCGATGCTTTGGATGAGTCGAATGCTTCACGTACTTACGCTGACATTGATAAGCATCCTAATATTATCACAGTTTGCACCGAAGTCAAGGATGTGAAGGAAGAAGGAATAAGGAAGAAGGAAGAAGGAAGAAGGAAGAAGGAAGAAGGAAGAGGGAATAAGGAAGAAGGAAGAGAGAATAAGGAAGAAGTAAGAGGGGGGAAAAGTGAGAGTTTTGCGGTGATTCGGATTAAGGATAATGGGCGGGGGATGGCTGAAGCAACGCGGTGTAAATTGTTCGATCCGTTTTTTACCACTAAGCCGGAGGGGAAAGGTACGGGATTGGGATTGTCGATTAGCTATCAAATTGTAGTCGAAAAACACGGCGGTGCGATCGAGTGTATTTCGGAACCGGGAAAAGGTGCGGAGTTTGTGATAGCAATTCCCTTAAATTAGAGAAGGATTAGAGAAGAAAACCGGGCGAATATAATTCGCGTCTATACAGACACTCACGCGCCTCCGCGGGTTGAAAAAAACCCGGCGAATATAATTCGTGTCTATACAGACACTCACGCGCCTCCGTGGGTTGAAGAAAACCCGGCGAATATGATTCGTGTCTATACAGACAACCGGGCGAATAGGATTCGCGTCTATACAGACACTCACGCGCCTGCGCGGGTTGAAAACGGGGAAATTAAAATTACCTTATTCTCTTCAACCTGCGGAGGCAGGTTTTGTTCGTATAGGCGCGAATTCTATTCGCCGTCTATCTGCATCTACAAACCTATTTAAAATCTAAAACCGGGAAAGGTTTCGCCGCTTCTATCTGCGCCGCTAATGCAATTAAAGTTGCTTCCGCCGCCGGCCGCCCGATAATTTGAATTCCCACCGGCAAACCGTTATCATCTAAGATGGCCGGAAGTGCGATCGCAGGTAAACCACTCGCATTAAATGGCGGACAAGGAGCAACCCAATTAATAATCCGCTGCAAAGTTTCCTCACAACTCAAATGGGCCCACTCCCCGATGCCAATGGGCGAGTGCATATAAGTCGGCAAAACTAACACATCAAAATTCTCAAAGAATCCCACAATCCGCCGTGAAATCACCTGCATTTGATTCACCGCCCGCAAATATTCCCCAGCCCCAACAGTCCTTTCCAACAACCAGCGATTCATCGGTTCCAAAACCTTGCCTGGAATGCCGCTTGCTGCCGCCCCAGACTGCCAAATTACTGTAAACGGTTCGATTAAACCTGTAAAATCCGGGCATCCCGGTTCGACATCGTGACCCAAATCTGTCAGTAATTTTACGGTTTCGAGTACGGCTTGCTGACACACAGGCGCTGCCTCACCCACGGGAGCAATACTGGTAGAAAAAGCAATTCGCAGTTTGCCCAACTTTTCGCCGGAAGCCTCTAAAAACGTGGGATTTGGGTCTGGTAGCCAGTATGGATCGCCTGTGGTGTAGCCTGACATCACATCCAACAGGGCGGCGGCGTCAGCGACGGTGCGGGCGAGAGGGCCGTTGGCAGAAATTCCGCTCAGGTAATCTCCGACTGGTGCCCAGGAAACTCGCCCGCGCGAGGGTTTAATGCCCACTAAACCGCAGGCGGAAGCTGGGCCTCGGATCGAACCGCCGCCGTCTGAACCTTGGGCGATCGCGCATAAACCCGCCGCTACGGCCGCCGCTGAGCCGCCGCTGGAACCTCCGGGCGTGTAGTCTAAATTCCAGGGATTGCGCGCGGGCCGGAAACCTGGGGGTTCGCTGTAAGGCAATGAGCCTATTTGAGAGGTTGCTGTTTTGCCCAGAATGTTAAATCCGGCTGCTTCGATCCGCCAGACTACTGACTCGTTGTAGGGAGATATGTTACTGTGCAAAGCCTGAACTCCGTAAGTACACGGAATGCCGGTAACTGGTGTCAAGTCTTTAATCGCGATCGGCACTCCGAAAAACGGCGGCAATTCCTCTGACTTGTTTAAGCCTGCTAGGTGTTCGGTTTGCGCTGTCGCCAGCTCGATCGCCCGATCGGCAGTTACTGTAAAATAACTACCAAGTTGATGGTTTAATCGATCGATCCGTTCCAAGTACACATTGGCAATTTCTAGGGGCGAAATTTCCCGAGCGCGGATCGACTTCGCCAAATCCAGGGCTGAACTAAAAGCCCGATCGACAGAATTCATAGGTGTAAGTCCTGAATGGTTCGGCAAAGTATATATTTATAGCTGGTAAAAGTATAGTCATCTATTACATGACACGGGAGGCATTGAGTCCCTCCCCTTTCGCTTTCACTTCGAGCGGATTAACCCGCCTCGGCTGAGCTACGCAGCTCTCTATCCCATTGCTGAAGGCATTTGGGATTGCTTTT
>NZ_JAEQCX010000015.1:0-2354 GCF_020738035.1 Microcoleus sp. PH2017_28_MFU_U_A | reverse complement strand
GTTGTATTAAAGTAGGCTCCTAAAGTAGGGCCTTACTTTGTAAAATGACAGTAGGTACAGGAAAATAGTCAAAAAAATACCCCCTGATTAAAGGGGGTAGGGGGTTACATTGCCTCAACTATCTGTATTGATTCGCTTACCCCAAGGTAATGCCTCAGTATCACGTCTACGCTATTACCGCAGGCGGTGGCTATATGTAATAGCGCGTTGTTATTGTGGGCATTAGCGTGAGCAGTAAGGGTGATGTAGGTATGGCGAGTGTGATATTGCGGTAAGTACCCTCCTATGACGCCTTCCTCAACTAACTGAGTGACTACACCGGGGTAGTAGTAAGTTTTTTCTGTACCATCAGCTAGGGCTCTAGTTTTTTTGAATCCCCGCCATGCCTCTTGTAGAGAGGTGATTGGAATGTATTTACCTTTTTTGTTCGGAAAGCAAAGATTGCTTAAGCTCTCGCCTTTTAGTTGGATCAGCAACTCTCTCAATCGAGAATTGTCACTGAAATAGAATAGTCTTGCCTCGCCCGTTTTGGTCTCTTTTATTTTGTGGGTGGAAGCACCTAATGATTTATTAAAACGAATTAGATTTCTTTCAAAATCTATATCATGCCAACAGAGGGCTAACGCTTCTGATGTGCGACATCCTGTTAGAAAATAGAATTCGATCAAGGCTGCAAAATGAGACTTGTTAGACCCATAAAAAGCCTTGATAATGATGTCGCACTCTATCTTGGTAAATGCGCGTCTATCCTCTTCTAGCGCTTTTTCGTCCGTCACCTCGTGCCATTGTTTCTCTTCCCCATTTACTATTTTGGATGCGTACTTTTGCTGAGTTGTGATAGCAGGTGCGCTGAATTTATCGCTGACAAAAGGGTTTTCGGTTGTGGGATTGACTAGCATACCTTTTGATTTGCAATACTCGAAAGCTAGTCGCAACTCATTGATAAAGTAAGTCTTTCTGTTTATTGTGGTATTTGTGATTGCAAACATCACATTCTGTCCATCGCTTAAGCGTATGTCGCTAATACTCTGGTCGGATTGGACGTGTTGCTTAGTTTGGTTGTTCCATATTTTACCGTAAATAATGTTTGAAAACTGTGTCTGGAAAGTTACTTTAAACGTAGTCCTGAAGTACATCAGCTAGCTTGGCATATTTGCCCCCGCCTATACCATATTTAGCAAGGGTAGGGTCAAATAGTTTTTCCCATTCAGGATGGTCTAAATCAGCCTCCATTGCGATGGCAATTTGAGTAGCACGCTTCCAATCCTCAGGGTTGTCTTTGTAACCGTGTCGCCCTAGTGGCAGATACTTGGGTTTACCTTTTAGTGGCTTGCCGTCTAACGCTTCCCATAGCGGACTGTGCCGAGACGGAAACTGTAATCGTAGGGAGCCATGGTCAACTCCAATGGTGATGTCGCAAGCTGTCTGAACTTTGGGTTGAGCTTTCATTGGTGTTTCTCTCCTGAAACTATTGGTTTGTCAAGGTTCTGTGGTTTCTAGATTTTTTCTAGATTTAGTCTAGGTAGACTCTATTTCCCAAGTAGGCTCCTAAAGTAGGGAGCTACTTTCAGTAAGCATAGCATAAGTGTACACCCAGATTGTCTGTCTTGCAGGTAAAGGTTGCACATCGGCAAGCTGACAATGCCAATATTTGCTTCCTTGAGTAATGTCAAAGTTTCTGTTACTAAGTCTGGCGGTTGTACGGCTAAACTACAGCAATGCCCGCAGATTATTTGACCTGCAAATTCATACCTAATAGCGGTTTTTGCTACTTCTCGCAGTGTGGTTGATTCTGGATCGTCGGTTTCGTCGGTGTGGAAGTCGAGGTTTAAACCGCGTTCTTGGGCTAAGCTAAATACGCGATCGAGTTGTTTGTCTAAATCGGGATTCATGTAGGCGACGCCGCCGAGAATGCCGCCGATTTGGGCAATTTTGTCTGCTAATTTTTCACCCTCGGGTGTCAGGAAATAGTCCAGGGAAACTAGGGAAACTGCTTGCAAAATTAGCCGATCGCGCCATTCGGCCTGCAAGGCTGTAAATACTGATAAACTAACGGTTCCCTGTTCTCCTGCGCTGTCGATGTGAGTGCGGATCGCCTTGGTTCCGTGGGCGTAGCTGCACTGGAGGCCGAACTGCATCCGCCGGTAAACATCCTCTGCATTCCAGTATTTTTGGGCATCAGCGTGCACTGTGTCGATCGCGCTAGCAAACGTTCCATCGGGATTGGGCGATCGTTCCCAGATATGTCCTTTGTCTAAGAGGCCTCCACAAAAAGAATGATCCAATAGCTATGTGGGTTTAGCGAAAATTTCCACAAACCATTTGTGAAGATTGGGCAGACGATTTATCTGGGT
>NZ_JAEQCX010000147.1:0-14303 GCF_020738035.1 Microcoleus sp. PH2017_28_MFU_U_A | reverse complement strand
ACCTCAACGGCTGTAATGACGCAAATACGTTAAACAAATAGAAAGTGTCTAGAAAGTACAGGCATAATGGCTGGAAGGGTAGAAAAGTCGTGCTTTCTCCTATTCCAAACAATCTGGGCGTACACCGAGGTGGCGCGGAGTGACTGTCTTGCATGAACTAAAAGCAGCAGGAATTCCCGTCGCAGTTGCTAGCGACAATTGTCGCGATCCGTTTTACGGATTTGGCGATCACGATGTTTTGGAAGTCTTGAATATGGCAGCCCGTATCGCCCATTTAGATCGGCCTTGGGAAAATTGGCCGCGCACAGTCACAACCACAGCAGCCGACTTAATGGGATTGCCGAATTTGGGACGAATCGGAGTTGGTTTACCCACAGATTTGATTTTGTTTAAGGCGCGGAATTTTAGCGAATTGTTATCTAGATCGCAGCGCGATCGCACAGTTTTGCGGCAGGGTAGAGCAATTGATACAACTTTGCCGGATTACCGGGAACTAGACGATTTGTTGCATGAAAACTCGGCGGTTGAAACCGCTTCTATACAAACAAAACCCGCCTCCGCGGGTTGAAGAAGACTCGGCGGTTAAAATTATTTTATCTTCTTCAGTCCGCAGAGGCGGACTTCGTTTTTGTAGACGCGGTTTCAACCGCCGTCTTATGCGGTTAAAATTATTTTATCTTCTTCAGTCGGCGTCCGGCTGACTACCCTTCGGGAAGGCTAACGCCTACGTTTTTGTAGGCGCGGTTTCAACCGTACGTCCTATCTTGTCAAGTGACAACAGATTTGATATAAATATAAAACCTGATGCAATCGAGGATGTTTTAAGTGAAAGCAGTTATTTTATTGTCGGGAGGGCTGGATTCCTCAACAGTTTTGTATCAAGCCAAAGCCGACGGCTGCGAATGTTATGCGATATCCTTTGACTACAAGCAAAGACACCGGCGAGAGTTAGAATCAGCACGGGCGATCGCACTTTCAGCACAGGTTAAGGTGCATCAGGTGGTAAACTTTGACTTGACGCAGTGGGGCGGTTCGGCTTTGACAGACAATCAGATAGAATTGCCGATCGATCGCAATCTGGCAGAAATGTCGCAAAACATCCCCGTTACCTACGTTCCAGCTAGAAATACCATTTTTCTCAGCTTTGCCCTCGCCTACGCCGAAACCCTAGGAGCTCAGCGAATTTACATCGGTGTCAACGCTTTAGATTATTCCGGCTATCCCGACTGCCGCCTCGATTACATCCAAGCCATGCAGGAAGTATTTCGGTTGGGAACCAAGCAGGGAAGGGAAGGAGAAGCTATTAAGATTTTCACACCTTTGATAGAACTTAAAAAAACCGAAATTATTCAATTGGGCAACAAGTTGGGAGTGCCTTGGACACAAACTTGGTCTTGTTATTCAGGTGGCGAAAGTGCCTGCGGCGTTTGCGATTCTTGTCGGTTGCGGCTGGCTGCTTTTGACGAATTAGGATTAAAAGATCCGGTGCCTTACGCTTAATATTGCAGGTTTGCAAGGAAGCATCTGAGTTTTGAAGAGGGCGAAGCATGACCGCATATAAGTTATTAGTTATAATCTCCTATTTTCTACGGTCATGCTTCGCCCCTACGGATATATTTGCCTTGCGCCAGATGCACCCTTTCAATCCGCACTAATTGATTGTTTAACTCACTGAAATTAACCAATTTGTAGGGTTGGCAATGCAGATAGATTGATTTTGAACACCGCGAGTCTCGTCAAGTTTAAGGGTTTTGATTTTGAAATCAAGCTCTCGATCAATTTTCTTTGCTTGAAATATGAAAAAATCTCAAGCAAAATAGCGATTTCCTGCTTTTTGTGCAATTTAAATTTATTCCGCCGAACAGTGCTGGGTAGGGTGCATGTCACTTGGGCAAATATGTTTGTAGGGGCGAAGCATGACCTCCGTCAATATCGGATGATAACTAATAACTTATATGCGGTCATGCTTCTTCAGGCTTCAAAAACCAGATGCACCCGCTGGGTACATACAGCCAGCACTGTCTAGCACGATCGTTAAATCAGGCAATTTTAGGCTAATTTTGAACAATAACAGTCTCTAGCTTCGGTATTTCGGCTAAGGAGTTCGGTTCCAGCGACAAGTGCCGTTTTTTGACCTTACCAGCGTGGTATATAGGCGTTGCACAAAGTCAGCCAACTATTTAATTTGAAAGTCTACCTACAAGTACGGTATTGACTCGGAAATGGCTGCGAAGTTTATTATATTTATCAGTATTTATACGATTGAATCCTGGAGTTTTAGGAGATTATAGTTAAGATCGAATGCTTCAACAAACAATAGCGATCGCTATTATCGCCATCATTTGCTACCAAATTCTAGATTAAATCTACTCCGGCATTCGCACAATTGTCTCTCGCAAAAAATGAATGTGTGACTGAAAAGCCATCAGCATCTAACCTTGACAGAATAAATACTAAATCAATGACTACTCATCCTTCTTTGCTCAGCTCCATATCATTCGATCCGCTATCACCATCGGTAGACTTATCTGTTTCCTTCGCGCAAAAGTATCTACAACAGATGAAAAGCGGTACCCCTGCGGTTGTGGGTGAGGATAAATTTATCGAACGACGGCGTATCAGTATGGCAAAACAAATGTTGACATCGCTGCGTTCTGTGAGTGCAAAATCCTGGACAAAAACTGACTACCTATTGGCAGAAACGTTAATTGAACACGGTATAGATACGGATCTGATCGATCCTTGGTATATTTCTGGTGGTATTCATCAAGTTTATAAGTTTGCGATCGAAGCATATAGCGAGCAATTGTCGCCCTATCGTATAGTCAACAAGGTGAGCCCAGTTCTCGGACAAGTCCGACAGCACGTTACAGCAATTGATCCCCGCGTGATTGGCTTTGTGGCGATGCAATATCACTACACGGGAACGCAGTTGATGGACTTGCTCCCTGAGGGAGAACAGGAAAATTTTGGTAACTACGTCAAGATGCTAGACGATCATTTATATATGCCACTGCAACGCGCATACCAAGCTGCTGCAAAGCATCCACCGAATGCGATTCCGGTGCAATCTGTTCGCCTGCTGATGTCGAAGATGAGCTATATTGCTGAACGGGTAGTCGATCGAGTGAATCAACTGTACCCACGCTATCGCTGTTATTCTGGGCCCCTCAACAGTCAACATATCCGTACATCAAGTGTTCGTGATGTCGAGATGTTTCAGGTTTATATGTGGGTTTGTTTGCTCGAAGGCAATTTGCACGCGCTAGAAACCGAACTATTTCCCCTGTGCGTGATGATTTACCCTCGACTGAATGTCAGTTGGGAGCTCGTCAGCCAGATGACTCACCTACTTCGTAAGGAGATTGGGGCTTGTCTGTCACCCGAACAAGCGCAGTATTGTGAACCCTTCTATGAGATTCTGCGCCGTATGTTTTCAGAGGAAGTTTTCCCGAATGCTTGATACCGCAAAAACTCTTACGAACAGCACAAAGCTTGATATTAAAGGACTTTAGCTTGTTCCTCCAACATTAGTTATTGTCCTGTTTATTTTGAATTTCGTGTGGCAGCGCATTCATTCAATGGGACTAAAAGCATATCAGCTATTTGCGATCGTCCTCCCCATCAAAATCCAAATATAATACCAATTCAAAAAAATGTTTCTACAATAATTCAATACGGTTTACTTAATATAGTCCGAAGAGAGGAACGAAGCAATCTCCGTATCTATTTTTCAGAGGGTTTTACCCCCAGGGCGGTCTTAAGTAAACGGTATTGTACAATAATTGAGGTTGAGTTTGTTTGCTGAAATCTTGTCGGTGGTGCGTCGCCATAGCTGATTGTTCATCTCTTTTAAGGTAAGCTTTCTGGCGACACACCCTACCAATATTGTTGCATTTATTTTTTTAATTGGTATTAACTAGAAAACTTCGCCGCACCTCTCAAACCGCCATTCGATCGCCCTTTTCCCCCAACTTCCCCGCCCGCCGCTGCAACTTCACCCAAAACTCGATCGCCCGCCGTCGCACTCAACAACTGAATTTGAATCTGATCCAACCGCGGCCCGCACACAGAAACTACTGTAAGTTCCGCATTTTCGCAGCGCCAAACTTCCCCAACCGCCGGCATTCTTTGCAACTGATAACTCAGAAAACCTCCGATTGTCTGATATTCGTCTGTCACCTGCAAGTCCAAATTCAATATTTGATTGACATCATCTACATTTAACTGCGCTTGCGCTAAAAAAGTGCGATCGTCCAATACTTGCAAAGCTATTTCTTTGCTGTCGGGCGACTCGTAAGTGCGGCCGATAATTTCAGCGATCAAATCCCTCAGCGTCACCAAGCCGGAAATGCCGCCAAATTCATCGACGACGATCGCAATTTCTTCCGACGAACCCTGCATCAAAGGCAGTAATTCCCCCAGCAGCATCATTTCCGGCACAAATCTCACCGCACTAATCCAAGTTACAATCGGCGTGTCGGGAGATAGCAAACCTTCAGCTAAGGGTTTCGCCAGTTGTTTGAAGCCAATAATCCCGATAATATCGTCTAAAGAATCTCCCGTGACGGGATAGCGGGAATGGTTGGAAATCGCCATTTCCGAAAGCAAAGTTTGAAACGTAGCCGTCTTGGGAAGTGCCACAATGCTGGGCCTGGGTACCATCACTTCTTCTACGCAAACTTCGCCAAATTCAAACACGTTATTCAGCAATTCTCGCTCTTCTGCTTCCAAGCCGCTTGATTCGCTGGAAGTCGCTATAATTAATTGCAGTTCTTGGGGCGTAACTGGCTGGTGCGTGCGCTCGTATTCGATTCCCGCAAGCTGCAATAGCGATCGCGTGGATTGATTGAGAAACGACACAAAGGGATTGAACAAGCGGGAAATCAATAAACTCGGAGGCCCTAAACTTCTGGCTAGCTGTTCGGAATAAACTAAGGCTACAGATTTGGGCAGGATTTCGCCGAGTACGATTTGCAGGTAAGCTAGCAGGAAAAAAGTTACTATTGAGATGCTGGCAGAATGGGCGATCGCCGATTTGATATAGATTGGTAGCGGCAAATAGCCGATCGACATTCGGATCAGAACGGCGATCGTATCTTCTCCAATCCAGCCGAGAGCTAAACTAGAAAGAGTGATTCCCAACTGCATTGTCGAGAGCAATCGCTCGATACTGTGTATCAAAGATTGAACAGTTATCGCCGGAACATCGCCGGCCTCGACTAATTGATTGATGCGCGATCGGCGTACCGTCACCATCGAAAACTCAGCCGTCACGAAAAAAGCATTGATCGCAATCAGCAGCAGCACTGACAGCAACCGCGACAGCACCTCTGCCCAACTCATCGCAGGTAAATCAGCTATCTCCTGAACTCTAGTCCCTAAAAGTGACACAATTCTCCCTAGAACAACTTTCTCGATCGAACCTGAGAATCAGATACATTTAACCCGGTAAATCCCGGACTAAGCCCAGAATAGCCGTGTATGGCAAAACAGAAAAAGCAGCAAGCTCTCCTGTCAGGGAGGTATCTCTCAAGGCTTTCAACAAAATATTGAAAGCGCCATTTTTATCCCTGTCCAGAGTGTGTCCCCATTCTGGACATTTAAAGATTTTAGCTCCACCCAATTTAGCGTGGATATGCCCACATTTTGAGCAAGTTTTCGATGTGTACTCTTCTGTTACGTCTACTACAACACCACCATGTTTGGTGGCTTGATGCTTCAACATTTGCTTAAAACGATAATGGCTCAACGTGACCATCGCTCTAGCAGTTTTAGTCGCCAACCTACGCCTACCTTTCTTAACCATTTGCTGTGTTTCAAAGGTTGGCAAGAAAATTAGTTTGTACTTGGCTGCAAAATATTTTGCAGCTTTTTTGTGCAATTCATTAACTAAGTTCTTGATTTTGATTCTAATTTTTGCTGCCGATTTCCGCAAGCAATACCTCAGTCGCTTGAATTGCCTCCCTTTACTTAGTCCAATGCGGGACATTAATTTGTCTAGATGTCTTGCTAGCCGATAGATGCGACCAATATCGTTTTTTCCTATTTCGATAAAGTCACTGCCGTCAAAACCAGTAACAAAAGTCCTAACACCTGGATCCAGTGCGACAGCTAAATCACTATCGATCGGCTTTATTTTTGGTTCGTCAATCACATAGCAGATAAACCACTGCCTGTCGATCAAACTGAGTGTTGGCTCGTGTTGCATTACCTCAACGATTGGTTCGGACGCTTTAAAGGTTAGCCCTTTAGTAGCAAGCGGGTAAAAAGCCCCGAACTTCCAGTTAGATGTTTGAAATCGGATAGTTTGAGATGTGTCTAAACGGCTTCTAAATTTTGCCGTTCCTTTTGCCTTTTTAGCAGCTTTGTGTGCTTCAAAAGCTTGAAACACTGCCATCTGTCGCGGGTTGTAAGGTTGTTCGCAAACCCAGTCGGGAGCCGAATCCATTATCTTTTTTCTTAAATCATACTTGCCTATTTTTTCGTCCTTAAGAATAGCAATTGCTTGGTTGTAACACCACCTACTTGCCGCAATCCAAGTCCTCCATTTTGCTGCTAGCTTGGCTTCCGGGTAAACTCGAATCTTCTTTGATAGCAGATTTGTATTTTCCCAGACCGTAGAGTCGGCTGCTAAAGACGTGGATGATAGCAAGGATGTCTTCAACCATTTCTCGTTCACAAGACAACTCGTTTCTGCTGAGAACCATGAGTTGGCAATTGTTTTGTTCGCAGATCCATTTGATGAGCTCACCACCGAACCTTGCGAGTCTGTCTTGATGTCCGACCACAACTGCTGAGATATCTCCCGACATGTGTCCCAAAAGGGCAAGCAGCGCTTTTCTTTTGAATTTGAGTCCGCTTCCGATGTCTTTGAAGACCTTGGCTTGCAGGTAGATACTTTGGAGGTAGCTGACTTGTCTGTAGAGGTCTTCTCGCTGTTTATAGCTGCTAACCCTGGCGTAGATGGCTGTAATTCGGTCGTGTCTGCCTCCGAGAACGCTGTCGATGTCGTAGCGTCGCTGGTTGGATGGGGTTCTGATTGCTGATATTTTGCCGACAAGTTCCCAGTTTCTAAGGGTTTTATCTGAGACTTGCAGGATTTTGCAAGCTTTTCGCGGTGTGACATATTTTGTCATCGCTAGGTGGTATTTTTGTTTTCAATCCATAGTGCCAGCTTTTACAATGATTTACTAGGAATTTCTAGGAAATTATTTACTTTATGTCAACAGTCTGGAGGTTTGGTCTCCTTTTGTCTCATACCATTGTCCGAAAATAATGCAAATGTAAGCCCGTGCTCCAAACACTTAATTCATCAGCCATTCCAAATCCCAAATCCAATAATTACTTTGCCACTGGAATGCCAGATATTTGCAACTGTAATTTTTGGCCTGGATAATCTGTCAGCGTCAGCGAAACTTCCTTAGCATTTTCCAGCAAAGCTGTAGGAATACTCACCGTACCGTAATACACCTGCCCGTTGGGTGGAAGTTCCGCCGGCAAATCCTCAGCAGTCGCCGAAAGAGCCCGCCCTTGATTGTCAGTGACGTTCAAGAAACTGTAGAGAAACCTCACAGCTTGGGAACCTTCGTTTTTCATGCTCACGTCTAGCAGCATCGAGTTGCTGCGCTGGCTGGCTGCGCTCACTTCCAGAGTTACTCCCCCGTCGCGACTGTTCAGGGGAAACTTGGCACTGGTATTTGCCGCAGCCGGTTTTTTGGCTGTGGCAGGTTTAGAGCTTGCCTTGTCTGCTTTAGTATTTGTCGCGGCTGTTTTTTTGTCAGGATCGCGACCTTCTACCCGCGCTTTGACGGTTTTAAGAATGTCTTTTTCTTTCAAAATGCTCACTTGGTCTTTGCTAGCCGCAGCTCCCTGCTTACCGCTGCCAGCATTGTTGCTGGGGCGAACATCAGGTTGAGTCGTTCCTTTCAACGCTTCGCGACCTATAGTAAATCCCCAAACAGAACTCGTCACACCTGCTCCAAACATTAGAGTTAGCAGAATAAGAGTCAGCACTACCGTCGAATTCACCTTTCTTCCTCCCTAGAGACTCCCGTCATAACTATACTCGGCTTGGCGGTGAGAGGAAAGGGAGGCCAGGGTCTATACTGCATTATGTATCTCCATAAAAGGAAACCGTTGCGCCTCAAAAGTGGTTATTCTCCCTGGCATACCTGCTGACATTACAGGATAGAGGCTGCTGATATTGTTCTTTCGCTTACCCGCCTCAGTGGGGCGTTTAATTTGGGGATTGCTCCCTCTCGGATTGCTCCGGTAATGTTAGCTTCGACAAAGTTAGTGGTCGGTACTTTCTCGCTTGGCACTGTCTCCCAAATGACTGTTTAACCTAAGAGTTTTAGAGCTACGGACTAGCTACGCATCCGTAGGTAAGAACGTGACATACCCGACACTCATTTTGTAAACAAATAGAGTGCGGGCTTCCTCTTTCAACGGGAGAGCCTTATTCGCAGCCCTCTCTAAGCTGGTCTTATCCTCCCTCCGTAGGTTTTACTCACCTTTATGTGGTACTCACTAGCAAGATAATTACTTATCTTTTCCGGCAGACTCCCTGTGTCCCAAGGAGTAGAATTGTTGATTTTTTCACCCATCCATCAGCTCTTTTACGGCTTAGCTGGATATTGGGGCTACCAGTCAGAAACTGATAGGTGGTGTCTAGCCTTTATACAACGGAAAGTTCGCCCACCACGGCTACTCTTATCATCCCCGCTTAGTTCGAGCCTATCATGGATTCGCTATCGCTCAATTTGTTTGGTGCTCGTTTTCATCCCGTCACTCATCCTGTAAACGGATAGAGTGCGGGACTTCCAACTCGTATTAGTTAAACGCCTTGCCACTAACGCAGGCATTACTGCCTGAGTCTGGTCAACTAGGGCTATGTTTCAAGCCCCCGTTATAGTCGGTACTCCGATTTAACGGTGGGTTGTTGACTGCCTATAAGTTGATTCCAAAATCGTAGAAACTGCTAATTCCGGTCGATCGACTCCAGCACAGAGGTGATACAGGCGATCGCGGGTTCGGCAGATCTAAAAGATTTTGATTTTTGTTCTCTAGTTCTAGCACGGACTGGGAAATTATGTTATACTACTTTTGAGTTGGATCGACATAAGTCGATCTAACGGCAGTTGGCCGAGCGGTTTAGGCAGCGAACTCATAATTCGCCCCAGGCAGGTTCAACTCCTGCACTGCCGATTTTAAGGTACGTAGTTGCGCTTGGGCGCTCTTGTCTATACTACTGATTGGAAAAACTGAGAATCTGTTTCGGCCGTTAAGGTACGTAGTTGCGCTTCAGCGCTCTTTCATGAAGCAAAGAGCGCTAAAGCGCAACTACGTACCTAAGTCAGTTGTGTCCCGGATGTTTCGAGGCTAACGAGCGACATCAACCCTTAATCAATTCCACTCCGTCGCGCCCGTCAAGTTCTTGAACATAAACCTTAACTTGTTCTTCCTTGGCTGTCGGCAACTTTTTACCCGTAAAATCCGGCTGAATCGGTACTTCTCGGTGGCCGCGATCGACTAATACCGCCAACCAAATTTTCTCCGGCCGCCCGTAATCGTTTACCGCATTCAAAGCCGCTCGAATTGTTCTACCTTTATATATAACGTCATCTACCAACACCACCGTTTTGCCGGTCAAATCGAAAGGAATTTCTGTTTTAGCAGGTGTCCGCATCGCAACTCGATCCAAGTCATCTCGGTAAAACGTAATATCCAAAGCACCCACGCATACTTTGACTTGTTCGAGGACTTCAATTTGAGCTGCCAACATTTGAGCTAAAGGCACTCCTCTAGTATGAATCCCCAACAGCACTAAGTCCGAAGGAGCTCCTGATTTTTCGACAATCTGGGAAGCGACGCGGGTGAGAGTCCGCCTCACTTCATCCGGGGATAAAATCTTAATAATTTTAGTCATTGCTGGCTGCGAGCTAATGGTTGGCTGTTGGCGAATCGAAGGATTTTAGATTTTAGATTTTAGATTTTAGATTGACTGGACAAATTAATCTCTGGGTTGGAACAATTATTAGATGTGAGACTTCGGCGTTAGTGTCAGCGTCGAACGATTTTAGATTTTAGATTGACTTGACAGTTGAATCTGGGAGAAGAACTACTAACGTCGAAACTTGTTTGGCTCTTCCAGAGGGAGCATCTCATTTTTGAAAAAAGCAT
Organism: Microcoleus sp. PH2017_28_MFU_U_A; assembly: GCF_020738035.1. Classification (NCBI taxonomy): domain Bacteria; kingdom Bacillati; phylum Cyanobacteriota; class Cyanophyceae; order Oscillatoriales; family Microcoleaceae; genus Microcoleus; species Microcoleus sp. PH2017_28_MFU_U_A. Next base: position 4,118 of record NZ_JAEQCX010000147.1, on the reverse strand, counting down.
CTTTTATTATAGTGCTGTCCCCGCTCGCGAGTATTATACCGCTCGCACTATAAATGCAAAACTAAGATACTCCCCTTCCAGACTCCTGTCGGAGGGCTGTATCTGTCTGCGGGTCAGCTCTATTGTTAGGGAACAAAAGATAATAAAGTATAAACAAGCAATGATAGTCCCAACCAAATCAGAAAGCAATACCGAGTTAATTGCAATGCTTGGTCAATTTGCTGCGGTGCGATCGCACGAATCGACTCGCCTAACAGCGGTTTGTGTTTGATAACTCCCCGATAGGAATTTGTACCTCCCAGTTGTACTCCCAAGATGGCGGCGTAGGCGCACTCGCTCCAACCGGAATTGGGACTGGCATCTTTAACAGCATCTCTCTGACAAATCTGCCAAACGTAGATCGGTTTGCCAGATATCAGGGCTAAAGTAATCACTGTTAGCCGACAAGGAATCCATGTCAGCACGTCTTCTAGTTTGGCGCTAAACCATCCTAAATCTGTGTATGGTGCTTCTTTGTAGCCGACGGTAGAATCTAATGTGCTAGCTGCTTTGTAGGCGATCGCACAGGGAACTATCGCCAGATCCCACATCGAGTCAGGAGCGATCGGTCGATCGATAACAGTTAATAATAGATGCGGCAGAGCGAACCCAACTAATCCATAAAATAGCGGGGCACTCACGCCATCTACTGCATTCTCTGTTACAGTTTCTAACAATGCTCGCAGAATTTCTGGCTCAGATAAGTTTTCGGTATCCCGACCGACGTAAAGGCTCAACCTTTCTCGCGCCTTGACTAAATCTCCAACCTTTAAAGGCGCTAGCACGTCTTCAGCAGCCGCCCTCAAACTGCGACCGGCAAAACAGCTAGCCAGCAAAATGGTTTGTAGGGCAATGCCTAAAACAGGATGCACCCAACTAGCAGCAAGGACGATCGACCAACTGACAGTATAACTGCCTATAATCAGCCCGATCGCTAGTATTGTACCAGCACATCGTAGCAGCAGTTGGTGCCGCTCGCCTGGGGGACGATCGCCAGAGAGAGGCATTTTGTCTGCGGGATTGTTCCATATATTAAAGACAAATCGAGTATAGCGGTCGATCGCCCAACCCATCGCCTGCACGGGATGCGGCCAACCCCAAGGATCGCCGATCGAATAATCCAATACCGCAGCTAAAATCAAAACAGTAAATTCATCCGGCATTATTATATATGGTGTTCAACATGATAGTCCCTTCGATCGCTAGTGAGCGATCGGGTAGCTGCTGTTTTAACTGCTGCTACATCGAGCGGAGTGTGATTTTTTAGAGCCGATTTTAACTGCTGAGATGACTTTCGTCGTGCAGTTCGTGTACGTTCTGTTCCCAATTAACACCGTCAAAGGGTAGAATCTGAAATTGGGAAACGGCATAGTCGTCAAGACAGCGGACGTTGACATCGAATTGATCGGGATGCGATCGGGGACGATAGAACGAGTGAATCCCACAAATCCGGCAGAAAGTATGTTTAGCAGTGCCTGTATTAAATGTATAGGTTGTCAAAACATCTTCCCCGCAGAGCAAGGTAAAACGTTCGGGCGGCACAATCAGGTGCAAAAATCCTTTCTTTTTACAGATAGAGCAGTTGCAGTCAGATGACGAGTGTTTGTCAACCGTGACTGTGAAGCGGACAGCACCGCAACGTGTGCCACCAGAGTAGGTAACAAGTGTTGCGTCCATGTGAGTTGGCCATCGAATGAATGAACTTACCATCTAAATGATAAAGCTAGTTTCTTCTCCGAGAGCAGCTTGCCAACTGCGGACATCATAGTATAAGTCTTCGAGGGAAATACTGTACAGCGCTTCAGCAAGTTTTTTGTGCAATCGGTTCCACAAACTGAATGTTACCCAGTCCTCTGGTTGGGTAGCGTCAGGAGAATGTCGAGGTAAAGGTTCAATAGTTTCCCCTACAGCCTCTAAGATTTGTCCTAAAGAGATTTGAGCTGGCTCCCGAGCCAATTGATATCCTCCCTGGGAACCCCGAACAGATTGGACTAAACCGGCTCGTCGCATTTCAATCAGCAATTTTTCTAGATATGGAGCGGGTAACTCCTGTCGGTTCGCAATCGATTTCACCGATGTCGGCCCGAACCGAGGTTGCAAACTTAGATCCAGTAGAGCTTTGACACTGTAGTGTCCGCGTGTGGTTAACTTCATGGGATTTTAAGAGCGGGGCAAATATTCAGCTAGCTGATAGCTGATAGCTTATGCTACCTAGTTTAGAGATTGCTCGCACGCTCCTGGCAGCTACTCCTCAAGAAAGACTCCACCTTGTTAAAAATATTTAGACAATAGTGGTTAACAATTGAGCCGATCGGTGTAATATAGTTTTATCAAACAATTGGGTTTAAAGCCCCATCCTAAAAAGACGGCTTTCATGATAGAGTAGACTTTGTTGATTCGCGAGATATAAAAATCCGGTCTCAACTCTCTTATTTCAAAAAATCTCAAACAGGTTGGGGCATCAACCTGTGGGCGAGGTGATGTTAGACAGGTGAAGAACCTGCAATCGCTGTTTGAACCCAGAATCCCAGCGCCTTTAGGTGGGGGAGTATGTCAAGACCGGCTATAAAGCTAAACTTTCTTGGTCAAACCAAAAACCAACCGAGAAAAAATCCGTACACCACTTGAATATTTCAGGACTCAGTAAATGGCTAAAAAGAAAAATATCGAACCCCTTGAAGGCGAAGATCTGATCAAAAAGGTCAAAGACCTAGAGAATCTGACCAAGGAAGAAAAAGCTAGAGCCTGTGGCTACTATACCGTTACCAAGAACGGCGTAGAACGGGTCAACATGATGAAATTCCTGAATGCGCTGATTGATGCAGAAGGCATTCAGCTAGATGGGAAGCAAAACGGCAACGGACGTGGCGGACGCTCGGCTAGCTATCGGATTAGCGTTCAATCTAACGGCAACTTACTGATTGGAGCTGCCTACACCAAGCAGATGGAACTCCAGCCGGGAGATGAATTTGAAATTTCTCTGGGACGCAAGCACATTCACCTGCGCCAAATCGATCGCGAAGAAGTATCCTAGGTCTTTACAATTTGCTTTGAATTCTTGCTTGAACAGGTTGGTTTGACTTCAAGCATTGACTGCTGGCAAAGAGCGGGCTCTGAAATTTTGCTCTGAAATTTTTCAGTGCGCCTAAAACAGTATGGATTCTATAGATGGCAATGGCTCGACAAAAGCCAGTGCTACTACTTTATATTTTCTGAGAATACCTATTCTCGCCCCTCGCTATATCCGTTTGGACAAGCGGGGGATTTTCCGCGTAGCTGTTGACAGTTGACTGTTGACTGTTGACTGTTGCTCGAACAACGGGGTGCAGCGGCTTGTGCAAGGCGAATATATCCGTATGGGCTATAGCATGACAAGAGTCAATATGAGATGATAACTAATAACTTAGGAACGAAAATTTAATAACTTACACTCTTAAAAGTGGGATGGGCGTCCCGCCCGTCCCTTATAGACGGGCGGGACGCCCATCCCACAATCATTAAAATTGTAAGTTATTTAATTCTCATTCCTTATAGGGAGCATCTCAGTTTTGCAAGAAGCATTTTTTATCGTAGTGCGAGCGTCCCCGCTCGCGTGCTTGTACAAACAAGCACGCGAGCGGGGACGCTCGCACTGTAAATGCCAAATTGAGATGCTCCCTCCTTATATGCGGTCATGCTTCGCCCTATTCCAAAACCAGATGCACCCGAACAACGAAGAGGGAAGAAGGAAAAGGAACAGGTTCGAGGGATTTCAGGATGAAGTTTGACGGACAAGCAGATGTATTTCCCGATTGGAGAGTGACTTTTCCAATCTTGTCTGATGCAACTCTCGTGCTGGCGATCGCCAGCACGAGCTCGTTCATTCCCAAATCTAAAATCTAAAATCTAAAATCTAAAATCGACTGACACCGAAGCAAGCAGCTTCGATCGCCCTACGTGAAATTATGGGTCGAAACAGTTAGAGTGTTAGGGAGCAATTATTGACATACTCCCCGGCGTAAACGCGCGGGGATTCTTTACGCCTCATCGACTGATGCTACCTTTCATAGTCTTACTCTGTCTCCGCGTACATTTAAGGT
>NZ_JAEQCX010000035.1:0-148099 GCF_020738035.1 Microcoleus sp. PH2017_28_MFU_U_A | reverse complement strand
CGGTCAGTTTCATGATAGATTTTAGAGACATAAGATACGCTGCACACTGAAATTATCTTTGGGTCATTATAGGATCAATCATTCTGTGGTGCTCCCTAATATAAAGAGTAAGGCTGACAGTTTCAACTGTGAGCCTTGTAAACTTTGATACTTTTTTGGAGCGATCGACCTATGTGTAGGCTAGAAAAAACAGACTTACCTGACAACAATTATCAGGTAGGCTCTACCAACATAACTTATGCACCTGTTCAGGCAATCAGACCGACGTTTTTAGTAGAAGACACCCAAGACATGAAAAAATACCCACAGACATTGGAAGCTTACCTACCAGCAGATTCAGCCAAGTTAGGTGTATCGGAAAGCTTATCACCGGACGATCTCCATTCTCCTATACAAGGTGAAGAACCGGATAAAAATTTAAGCAAGGCTATCTCGAAGAACAAGTTAACAAAAGTTCGTCATTTACAGAAGCTGGCGGCAATAGTGGCAATTGTCGCAGGCATCGCCACTACTGCTAATAACTCTGTCCAGTTGTGGCAGCATTGGCATACTTTCAAAAATTCCAGCGCCTCACCAGCCTTACATGATATCAAGTCACGATATCAAGTAAAGTAGGCTTCTTGGAAAAGTTGGTTTAAATCTGTAGAGATGAAGCATTTGCGCTTAGATATAGGAAGAAATCCAGAGTCTTTATACGTAAATGCTTCAACCTTCTAAAGATTCATGCAAGAAAATACAGATGGGGTGAGGTGAAAATCACCCCACTGCATTGCTTTGTGCGAGCAATATTTTTTACGTTTAAAATTTATGTTTGGAGAGTTTTTATATAGTATTCAAAACCACGATTTTTTTCTCAAGCTGACATGCACTTGACTTTTGTAGAAACTACGTATATTATCTAAATTACTAGAGGCTAAAAGTGTTCCTAAAACTGTTACAGTTTTCTTAACTTACCCCGCAAGGGGATGGAAACACGCCTCTAGATTGACTGAACAGTTGCATAACTTATGTCAGTCCTCTTCCCCGCAAGGGGACTTTAAATTTAAATTGTCATAGTTGTTGTAGGGTAATACCCAAGGATGACACAAGTGAATGATGTAGAAAAAAATCAAGTTTATCTGGTGACTGGTGTAGTAGTAGCTATTGACGAGAGCGATGGGATATTAATAGCAGGGATGTTATCAGATAGTCCTTTTACTGCGGAAGAGCCAGAGTCAAAACAGACACAAAATTTGGTAGGCAATTTTGCATTTACCAGGCAAAAAGCCAAGTTTTTAAGAGACCGTCTTAATGAATTTTTGCAGGAATAGACAATGACAGTAATCACAAACTCAAGAGCGGAACTTCAAAGCTCAACATCGAATCCAAAAACTTTTAAATTCTTTGAATTCCCTCCTTCTCCTCTGAAACCAAAGCAGTCATTTAAGTCGCCTACTGCTCCTGTTGAAGTACAGGAATTAGTCCAGAAGTTAGCCAAGATAGATGGTGTCGCCAAAGTTAGAGCAATAGCTCCTAGAACGGAAGACATTCACTGGATTGAGTTTGAATTAGAACTATGCCCTGAAACAGAGTTGGATTATGAAACTTGGGACAAAATCCAAGACTTAGTAATTGATTGTGAATGGGATTTACGCGATAAAACTAATGAAAAATGGTACTTTGACGAAAAACTCGTGGAAAAGTTTGTCAGAATCCAAGACGGAGCGAAAGAAGTTGCTCGCTCGGAAACTATAACTTTGTCAAGTCCTACAAGTTATTACAATTCAGTTAAGTCTGGCAGTAATTGGTATGTTATAGCTAGAACTTAAAACAATTAGGCGTTGCTGAATAGAGACATAATTCATCGACGATCTCGATACACACGGCAAGGGAGAACAACCGTTCATTCCTACCCAAATTTATATCTGCGATCGGCAACGCCAAAGATTAAATTACTGAACAAACTAGAAAGTAGCTGTTGATTTTTATGCCGAGCGAACAGTCCCATCGCGAACAAGCTAAGAATAATGAAGAGGCGGCACTTAGTATCAGAGATACTTTTCCTGATTGGGCAGTGACAATGTGTTTTTACTCAGCTTTACACTGCATCGAAGCTTATGCAAAGGTTCAGAAAGTCGATCTTGAAGAAAAATATCAAGGTTCCTCATCGCCACACGATCGCCTGTTTGATTATGTTCGTGACATTGCTGACAGGCGAGATAGAAGCTTGGAGAAGGCTTATAAAAATCTGAAAAATGAAAGTCAAATAGCGCGATACTTAACAGGTATGAAAGCAGGTATAAAAACAAGTATAAAAACTAATTCTCGGTTTCATTATACTAGATATACAAAAATAGATGTCGATCGGTCTTTTGATAATCTACAAATAGTTAAAAAGCTATTAAATCCCTGACAAAAATATCTAAAACTCAGCTTCTAACTTTCACATACTTGAATTTTAAACAAAATAGGGATAGGCTGGTAAGCTTAAGAAGCAAGAGTTTCTTAAGTGAAAAATCAAACAACTGCCAACTTCCCCTAACGGGGACGGAAACAAACTCTTCCGTAATGCTGAATAACAGTCAGATTCATTCTGATAGTTGCTCAGACTTCCCCGCAAGGGGACTTTAATCATCCACCTAATTGACCCAAACTTTCCCGATCGCCCGATCGCCCTTCACCTCCCATAAGGCTAGACTGGTTTAGAGTTTTACCACAAAAATTTCTCCCCCTTCATGAACATCGCCTACCTAGTCAACCAATACCCCAAAGTCAGCCACAGCTTCGTCCGCAGAGAACTCCTAGCCGTCGAAACTTGCGGCCTCAAAGTCGGGCGTTACTCCATTCGATCCTGCGAATCCGAACTCGTAGACGGCGCAGACAAACAAGAACAAGAATTGACCAAAGTCATCCTAGGAGTTGGCGTACAGGGCTTAGCGTTGGGCTTACTCCGCACTGCCGCAACTAGACCAATTCGATTCCTCGAAGCTTTGCGCTTAATGTTCAAAGTTGGCTTACACTCAGAACGCGGGATTTTACTGCATCTAGCTTATTTCGCAGAAGCTTGCATTCTTTTAAACTGGTTCGCAGAATCCGGTACCACACACGTTCACGCTCACTTCGGCACAAATTCCACAACTGTTGCAATGTTATGTCGCGTCCTAGGCGGCCCGACCTACAGTTTCACCGTTCACGGCCCCGAAGAATTTGATAAAGCTACACTTCTTTCCTTAGATGAAAAAATTAAACGATCGACCTTTGTAGCAGCAGTCAGTTCCTTCGGCAAAAGTCAGCTATTTCGGTGGTGCGATCGCGCTTATTGGTCAAAAATCAACGTCATACACTGCGGCGTCGATGCAGCATTTTTAGCCGCACCCCACGTCCCCATACCCGCAGCACCCCGCTTAGCCTGCATCGGGAGACTCAGCGAACAAAAAGGTCATTTGTTACTACTAGAAGCCGCCAGCAAGCTAGCCGTTCAAGGCTTGGAGTTTAAATTGGTATTTGTTGGAGACGGGCCGCTGCGAGCTGAAATTGAACAGCAGATTGCACAACTCAATCTGCAAAACTATATAGAAATTACCGGCTGGGCCAGTGGCGATCGAGTTCAGAAAGAGATTTTAGCTTCCCGCGCCATGGTATTGCCGAGTTTTGCTGAAGGTTTACCCGTCGTAATTATGGAAGCCCTCGCTCTCAATCGACCTGTAATTAGCACCTATGTTGCTGGTATCCCGGAGCTCGTAGAACCCGGTGTTTGCGGTTGGTTAGTTCCTCCCGGTTCCGTAGAAGCATTAGCGGTTGCAATGCGTGCGGCATTGGAAGCACCTTTAGAAAAGCTAGAAGAAATGGGGAAAATAGGAGCCGAACGGGTTGCTCAACAACATAATGTTGATCTAGAGGCAAAGAAATTAGTGGCGCTATTTCAGAGTGCTTGAAAATAGTACAAGATGTATTTATTAACTGACATCTTGCACCGTTATTAATTAATTTCTCCAGGACGGGCAGGATGCCCACCATACAGAAAAATTAATTGTTTGTGGAACAGGCATCTTGCCTGTTCCTTCAATTAAAGCGATCGAGGATTTGTAACTTTTTAAGGAATTGGAACAGATTTCAACAACTTATCAACAATCGTCTTCGCCTTCCTTCCCCCCGCCGGAATCAACCGATGAGAAAGTACGTGCGGCGCTAAATCCTTCACATCATCCGGGGTAGCAAAATCCCGCCCCGAAATAAATGCCAACGCTTGAGATGCCCGGTGCAACGCCACCGCACCACGGGGACTCACGCCTAGAGTAATCTCTTCATCCTCGCGAGTCGATCGCACCAAATCCACAATATACTGCTTCAAAGAGCCTTCCACCTGCACCGCAGCGCACAAACGGCGCAATTCCTGCACCTGTTCCAAGGAAATACAAGGCTGCAAATCTTCCACAGCAAAAGTATCAGACAGCCGTTCCAACATTTGCAACTCTTCCGACGCAGCGGGATAGCCCAACGTCAAAGACAAGGTAAACCGATCCATCTGCGCTTCCGGTAGCGGAAAAGTGCCTTGATATTCGATCGGGTTTTGAGTCGCAATCACAAAAAACGGCGCCGGAACATTCCGAGAAACTCCATCTACCGTCACCTGCTTTTCTTCCATCACTTCCAGCAAAGCAGACTGAGTTCGCGGCGTCGCCCGATTGATTTCATCGGCTAGCAAAACATTCGCAAAAACTGGGCCCGGCAAAAACTCAAAGTTGCCGCTGCTGGGATTCCAAATATTAGTACCGGTGATATCCGTTGGCAACAAATCGGGAGTACACTGAATGCGTTGAAACTTGCCATCGATCGATCGCGCTAAAGACTTCGCTAACAGCGTTTTTCCCACACCAGGCACGTCTTCCAGCAGCGCGTGTCCGCCCGAAAGCACGGCTACAAGTACCAAGCGAATAGCATCCGCTTTACCGACAATTGTCTTGCCTAGATTTTGTTTGAGCCGCTCAATATGTTCTCTCATATCCCTGATTTTTATGTAGAAGGAAGAAGGAAGAAGGAAGAAGGAAGAAGGAAGAAGGAAGCTTTTTAGCCTTCCGCATTTTACCTTAATTACGTTGATTTACTTAATTGCTAATTGCTAGTTGTTAATTGCTTGTTCTTTTATTCTCACTCAGCCTGCGCGGACTTCGTTTTTATACACGCGATTTCAATCGCCCAAGCAAAACTATACACAATGGATTCATAATTAGGACGGGCTAGAAGCCCATCCCACAATTATTTTTCTTGTGGGATGGGCTTCTAGCCCGTCCGAAAATTTGATTAGCCAATACTTTTGCAATAGATCTATTAACCATTGGCAGCTAACACCTTTCTAGCAACATCACAATCTGTCTGAATTTGATTTTTGAGAGCATCCAGAGAAGCGAATTTTTGTTCGGGTCGCAAAAATTCTATCAAACTTGCGCTCAAGGTTTGACCGTACAAATCCCCAGACCAATCTAACAGATGAACTTCTACAGTTAGTTGTAGACCGTTTACCGTCGGGCGGCAACCAACATTCATCACCCCATTTATGAATGATAAATCTGATGCTTGGCGCGGAATTAGAGATTGGGGATTTTCCCACTTATAGGCAGAATTTTCATCTTTTTTGATGATTCCGCCTCCATCCTTCACCGAGACTCGCACCGCGTACACGCCAAAACGCGGCAAAAATTTTTCCGGTGGCAGTTCGATATTAGCAGTCGGAAATCCGATCGTCCTACCCAGCCGCTGTCCCCCAACCACAGTCCCGACTAAACTGTAAGGCCGCCCCAGCAACTTATTCGCTTTTGTGAGGTCGCCGGATGCTAAACCTTCGCGGATCGCGGAACTGCTGATCCGATCGCCCTCATCGCAATTGTGCAGGGGTATCAGCGCAACATCAATACCGTAACCCGAGGCGATCGACTGCAAATCTACAGCCGTCCCAGCACGTCCGCGTCCGAACCGAAAATCTACCCCCACACTAATACGACTCGCTTGCAGTTGCCGCACCAGAATTTCCTCGACAAACTCAGCAGCAGTCAATGCTGCCAATTCTCGATCGAACGGCAGCAGCACAAGTTGCTCGACACCCATTGCTGCGAGCAATTCTACCTTTTCTGCCAGAGGTGTCAGCAGTTTTTTGGGTTGACCTGTAAAAAATTCTTGCGGGTGGGGATTGAATGTCACCACAGTACCGTAAAGCCGATCGCCCGCAGCATCATCGCGACCAGAGAGGCTGTTGCCCTCGGCCCGGGGGTGCGCCACGATCGCACCATTGAAATTCAGGGCGCTGCGGGCTGTTTCCGGCAGTGCTGCTGAGTCGTTTTCCCAGCTTGCCGGATGTTCGCCTTCCAAATTTTGATCTCTGCCAGCGTTTGGGCGCAAGTTTTGCCCCGACGCAGAAACCGTCGCAGAAGTTAGCCCCGGCGATCGATTTAAAATTGGCTGCACGACTTGTTGATGCCCTAGGTGCAAACCATCAAAGTTTCCCAAGGCAACAGAAGTTGGAGTCAGAGCAGCGGTTGAAGAAGAAGTTATCCACACGCTTAAGATTTTGCCATACTTAGCCAGATTGCGATCGCCAGTCGATTTTAGATTTTAGATTTTAGATTTTAGATTTGACTCCACAGAATCGATACTGGGAGTTAGAACTTCGATCTAAACTTTTTGGTTCTCTACGACTTAAGCCGGGGCTTGTATCCGTCTTTGAGTCAGGTCAGCCCTCACTTAAATTTTAGATTTCAGACCTCAAGATTTACCATAAAGAATTGGTTGAAAGCCTCTCTCTTTGAGGGAGAAATAAAAATCAGACTATTCATTACTCCCATCCTCTTCCTTGTAGATGCCGCTCTCAAACTGTCAACTGTCAACTGTCAACTGTCAACTGTTTAAGAACCATCTGGCAATCTCAAATCCATCACGCAGGCACTTTAGGGGCTTCCACCGACCCTTCAGACGACCCTTCAGACAAATCCTTGTTTTGAGGAGGCAGCAACTGTAACGACAAACCTTCCCGCGCCATCAAACTGTTCGGGAACCTTTGAGCCACTTGCTCTCCCACCTTGTCTAAAAACTCGTCATTGTGCAGCGGATCGTGGTGAAAAATCACCAACTTTTTGACATTAGCAGCCTTTGCCACCTTCACCGCTTCCTGCCAAGTCGAATGTCCCCAGCCAACCCTGCTAGACTTTTCCGAATAATACTCATCATCCGTATAAGTAGCATCATAGATCAGCACCTCAGCATCGCGAGCCAAATACAGCACATTTTCGTCCAAACGATCGGGAAAATGTTCAGTATCAGTCACGTAAGCAGCCGCATACCCCCGCCAGTTGACGCGGTAGCCGATCGCTTCACCGGGGTGGTTCAACAAAGCTGTTTCCACCTTAATCTCTCCGATTTCCATGGGTTCACCCACTTCTATATCGTTAAATTTCAGATCTGCCCCCATAATTTGCAGGGGCACCGGAAAATTAGGGTGGAGCATCTGGTCGTTGAGTCGCTGCTGGATAGTAGCTTGATTAGGAGTAGGAGCAACGGCCCCATAGATGTGAAAACAATTGCCTTTAATAAAAGCTGGGACAAAAAATGGGAATCCTTGAATGTGATCCCAGTGAGTGTGAGTAAAAAACATATGAGCTTCTACGGGCATCTGCGACAGGAGAGTTTGTCCCAAAACCCGCAACCCAGTACCGCCATCGAAAATTAGGCGGCTGTCACCCACTCGCATTTCTATACAGGGCGTGTTGCCCCCGTAACGTACTGTTTCAGCTCCGGGAGACGCTATACTACCTCTAACGCCCCAAAAGTGAACCGTAAATTGGTTTTGCATACTAGACATGGGTTTTCCTGCAAGATTGTTCCGGCGAGCCATCGATAAGGTGTTTACATAATATTAGTAAGGCTTTTACCATCAAACCCAAGCTTTTTGACGGTCTAGTTTCCCACTTGTTGGAAGTGCCAAGAGTCTCGCTTCCCAGAAAATGCAAAACTGTTGGGCTTGATAACTGAGGAATAAATTACAAGGTGGACTGATGAAGTCTCGATCGTAACTATTCTTTTCTCTCTTCACTAGCGTAACCGATACTTTTTTGCTAACATTCGTCAACAAATACATAGGCTGAGATGTTCTCTCAACCAAGGTGTATCAACCGATGCCCGCAAGAAAATCCCGCGAGCACCATTTAGATCCCTGTTCATGCAGCGTCCATCTCGGTCTCTAATAACACGAGAACCGCCAATCTTCTTGACTTCTCCAGTCCAAGAAACTGTCTTTGATGTATAAGCTTCGTTGATGTCAGTCAGGGCTACCTTACCTGACTCCCAAGCTTTCCATTCAAGATGTTTCTTGAACTGATAATGAGATAAAGTCAGCATCTGACGCACGGTTTTAGAGCGAATTTTGCGACGTGACTTGCTAACCATCTTTGAAGATTCAAATGATGGCAATAAGATGACATCGAAATTATCAACTAAGAATTTAGCAGTCTTGTCGTGCAACTCTTTAACCATGTGTTGAACCTTGGACTTCAACCTGTCAGCAGCCTTTTTAAATCTTTTCTTCTGCGCGCTAGGAGATGCGCTCATTTTTGAGATTAACCTGTCTAGCTTGAAGCACAGTTTTTGGATTTGAAGATTGGAGTCATTGCCGAGATATCCGTAAGAACTCTCGGAAATAAAAGTCATGAACGTGCGAACACCGGGATCTAAGGCAACCACGCGACCTTGGTTGTCGGTCTGACGCGGCTGCACTTCTTCGGAGACAATTAGATAATACTCGCCATAGGCAAGCATTAGCCGTCCGTCACTGAAATCCTTGGGTAATGCCTCTTTCAGCTTTGACCGACCCAATATTGTGTGATAGATGCCACAATCTTTGATTGCAGATTTAGGGATGTAAATAGATTGCTTTGTATCCTTGCGACTGCGGAATTTACAGCGACGCACTTGTCCGTCTTTTTTGAAGTCTGCTTTGGCTTTTTTGACGGCTTGACAGGCGTCTTTAATTGCAATTGATTTAATTTGAAATGGAACCGATGACGCCCAGTCAGGTAATGAGTTGAGAATCCCTGTCTTGATCGTTAGCCAGTTGGCTTTGGTTCCCGGCTCCTGTAAGTATTTAATTGTTGCATTAAATACGAATCGGGAAACACCGAACCATCTTTTCAACAGAGCTTTTTGTTCAGGGCTGGGGAATATTCGGATCTTTCTTGATTTTCTGGCTGTAGCTCCTGAGGCCGTGCATTCGGCAACGGTAGCCGTGAAGGATGGCAAGAAAATCGGCTGTGAGTTCGGTTTCAGGGCAGTGAAAAGGGTTTGAGAGAACCAGGAGTTCTCCACCGTTTTGCTTGACCATAAACTCGAATAGCTCAAATCCGAATCTGCTTTAGATGTCTCTACAGGCAACAACAATCTTGAGCTGATCTGTGCGCATAACTCTGACCAGTAGGGCTTGCAGTCCTTTTCTCTTAAAGTTGAGTCCAGAGCCGATGCCTTGGAGGATTTCAGCTTCTGGATATCGTTCTCGCATAAATTCAACTTGCCTAGCAAGGTCGTCTCGCTGTTTGGTTGAACTGACGCGACATTCGCAAATAGTTCCCACGACAATTGCACCGCGCTGGTATGACTCAACATCGTAGAGTCTTTGTCCTGCTTCGTTTTTGATGCTTTTGATCTTGCCTTCATCGGAGAACTTCCTGATATGTGTTTGCGTGCAAGCCCAGAAATTTGACTCATGAGTCTGAGTGGTATATATGCCATTCACTCAATCTAGGCGGTTTGTTACCAAATGTTAACATTCGTTAGAAAACTATATACTGTTGATTTACCCCATCTCAAGTGAAGTTTCTTTCCAGAGGATTATTTAACGGGCGATGCCGCCGTCCTTGGAACTTTTGCCGTCCGATTCCGAGTGACTGGAACTTTTGCCCGATCGCTCCCTAAAATAAAAAGGAAATCCTCTGCGGTCGTACTCGATCGAGGTCGTACCGAGGAATGGGATTCGGTCGTGCCAATTTAATGCCCTACCTGAAAAAATTATAGCTGATGGCAACGCATCTGTTTGCTGGCAACGCTCGACTCCTACTCAGCTTTTGTTCTAGTTTGGGAGGGCGATCGACATTTTCTTCAAAAATCTTAGCCAATGAGGCTGGTTTGAAACGCTGCACAGCTTGACAGCGAGCTGGACGGACCGCCGTAGGTGTCGGCCACAGCATCCAAAAAGTATGATTTGATTCATGGCAGAAGCATTTCTCAACTGTAGGCCTCCGATCCCAACCACGATCGCAATCAGTGATTCTACCCAATTTTTCAATTATTTAATCTAAAATCGGAAATGGTATGACACCGGGCGTAGCGAGATCCCAGACTGTTGGCAAAAGGCTATATTTTCGTCGCGCAGTTCTCGGCGGGCGAATTCCAGCACTCAAAATACCCGAAATTTCTGAAATTGTCAATTTTTGTGTTTTTTGCCGGCACCCAACTCCGATCGCCTTTGAACTCAAAAGTCAGTGAGAAATATTCGTGCGTTACCTGTTGTGCTTTTCCCAACTATCTTCAATCAGTCTTTTGCGAGTAATAAGTTCTCGGAATTTGACTCATCTGTGGCACTCACCACAAGTTGATATTTCTGGTATTCTAAAGTCTCACACTCTTGTTTGGAAAAAATCAAAATCTGTACAAAAGACGCCTAAATAACTTAAAGTTATTTGTAAAAAAAGTAACTATGAATCAATTTAAAAAAACTACAACTAAGCTGAATCAAACCGTAACGAAAGAGTCCGATCGCACTTTGCAACTAGGTCAGCTTCCTTTGAGCGAGATCTCCTTAGAAATGACTGAGGCCGGAGCTTTGAGGACATTTAGCAGTCTAGACGATCGCCCGCAGGAAACCCCAGAGAGAACCGAAAAAAAACGCCGGAGGGTGGATGGGAAGAGCAATCGAGCTCGATCGCCTGTGGTTTCTAGCGCCTTTCTCAAGTGGCTGCTACCGCGTTTGAGTCGATCGAAAGGTGGGTTGGCGGCTTTCACCCTGGCAGCAGTTTGGGGGTGGTGGAACAGTCAGTTATTGGTTTCGACAGGGCTGGGGATCGCAGCGATGATGCTGGTTTACCGAGGGCAGTCCGGGGAATGGCAATTGCTGCGATCGAAAGCCGAGCAATTTTGGCAGAGCCCGAACCGCCGGTTGGTTTTAGCAGTAGGCGCCGGCGGGATTGCTACCTTGGGTGCTTACATGAGTTTGGCGATTTGGGCGGACTCTGAGAGCCACTGGATGGCTTTGAGCCTGATTTTGCAGAATTTTGGCACGATCGCGATTGCAGGGCTGTTGCTGCGCCAAGCGCTGAGTCTGGGATCCTCAAAAGATGAAGATGAAGCAGCGCTCGATCGGATCTTGGGAGATTTGACTGATGCTGACCCTGTGAAGCGTTTGATTGCAGTGCGGCAAATGACCGATTTGGTGAATCAGGGTGGGTTTAACCGCGTGACTTCTGTCAAAAGTTGGAGCGCCCGTTCCCGGGCTGCCGAGTGCTTTCGCCTGATGTTGAGTCGGGAACCCGAGGCTATAGTCCGCAATGCCATTCTTGAAGGTTTGCAGACTTGGGACGATACTTATGGCATTGTTTTAGAATCCAAAAATAAAGTCATCGACTATTAGCTGACCGTCAAAAGCATAAAATGTAATGCGATGAATGTTCGGGGCTTTGACGCGCAGGGGTGTGTTGGGCGCGATCGGAGAATTAGACCCTGCTAGATTCGGCGCCGGCATTTCATCTTGAACGATCGGGTTACCGTCGATGTCGCAAGCAGATAAAACCGTTCGCCGCGAACTGGTGACAAGTCCTGCTACGCTGCGAACTGGATACTTGAAACTTACTTCTATTAGTCCGCTTTTTGGGGCACCCATTAACACTGTTGAGCCAGAAACCGTTAGGAATGCTGGGTTTGAAGGTTGGATGGCGACGGCATTGCTAAAAGTCACTCCCCAATGGGCAAACTGGTTGTCTACTACTTCAAAGCATTTCAATTCTTCTAAAGCTAGGCGAACCATTCCCGGTGCGCTGACGCGCGATCGCACATCTAACCCTGAACCCGATCGTTCTGGAGTGGCGACAAATGTCTGTTTGCCGTTTAAATCCATGCTTCGACAGGCAGTATCAAACTCTGCAAACCCGTCAGCTAGAAGACTTTTTGCATCAACCATAAAACCCTCGCGATCCCGTTTCCTAAGCAGTTGCATTTTTTATACCTCCCTGATATTAGTTGTTTCTTGTGTTTTGGAATTGATAACGGCGAGACTCATGATTTTATTGCCTGCAATCAGAGGTATCGAAAACCCATCGCCCGCCTTTTAACAGAAACCTTCGACATTAAAAGCCACTGCTCCGTAAAATATGGTAATTAATTATTTGCGATCGGCGATCGGGTGTAAACCTGCCGCGATTAAAAGCTAGATCTGATACCGCTGCTTTCCGAGTGCCTGCTTTCGGAGTCGGCGAACCGACTTGATTGTGTTGAGGGGTCTTACCCATCATTTTGTTATTATCTCCGATCGCAAGTAGTTTGCAACGGTGAGGATAACTGCACAACCTGGGCGCGCAGATCGCAAAACTTAGTTGCTGTGTGTAGTTTCAGGTTTGACTTGTACTAAAATAGATTGAAATCAATACTGAATCTTTACAAAAACGACGCCAGCTTTGCAATCTTTTTAAATAAAGACGAGGCGGCGCGCGAAACTCTACAATCTCACAGCGATTGAGGCTTATTTATGCTTGTTCCTCTCGGCTTCGGTCAGCGATCGATAGTTACTTCTCTCGGCAGAATGGTATATTACACTGCTGAAAAAATGCCTTGGATCGGATTGCCGAACTCAAATTCGGAAAATAAACCGAACTTAGTATTTTTTCACGGCTTTGGGGGCGGGTCAAGTGCCTACGAATGGTCGAAAGTTTATCCGGCTTTTGCAGCGGAATATCGAGTCTTAGCACCGGATTTAATCGGTTGGGGGCGATCGGAACATCCCCAAAAAAATTATCAGGTCGAAGATTATATCACATCTCTGATCCAATTTATCGAAAAAACTTGCGGAAGTCCTACGGATGTGATAGCTTCTTCGCTGACAGGGGCGATCGCGATTCGAGCTGCGATCGCCCGCCCGGATCTGTTCAAATCGCTGATTTTGACGATTCCCAGCGGTTTGTCAGACTTCGGACAAGATTACGGCAGCAGTTTCTTTGCTAAACTCGTCAACACTCCAATTTTAGACCGCTTGCTCTACAGTACGGGCATTGCCACAGATGGCGGCATTCGCAGCTTTTTAGAAGAGCGCCAATTTGCCGATTCCCGTCGAGTCTACCAAGAAATTGTCGATGCTTATCTGCAATCTGCTTTGGAACCAAATGCAGAATATGCAGCCTTGTCTTTTGTGCGGGGAGATTTGTGTTTTGATTTGTCACTTTATATCACTCAGCTAACAACACCGACTGCGATTATTTGGGGTGAAAAATCTCAGTTTACTAGCCCCGAGATTGGCCAGCGGTTGGCTAATCTCAACCCGGATGCAATTAAGGTTTTTCAAACTCTGGAAAATGTGGGTTTGACTCCGCAGTTGGAAGTTCCGGCTGTGACTATTGGTTTAATTCGGCAGTATTTAAGGTTGTTTTCTTAAGAGTAAAGAAGTTCGGCAACCAATTCTGTAACGGATTTGACGGATGTCGCGGATAGAGGTTGCAAGTTCGAGGAAAGAAGAAGGTCTGCTCGTGTTTGGGACGCAACTGTCATAATTAATCAAGGTACGTAGTTGGGCTTGAGCCTCCTTTAAATATATGTGTAAAGAGGGCTGAAGCCCAACTACGTACCTATTTGACTGTCAACTGACTATTCTTTGACTCGCACGTTGATGACGCTGGCGTTGAAATCGAAGCAGGGTAGTTTTATTGTCGGGAGATGAAAGCATCGCTCAAAATTAATCAAGGTACGTAGTTGGGCTTTAGCCCTCTTTAAATATATGTGTAAAGAGGGCTGAAGCCCAACTACGTACCTATTTGACTGTCAACTGACTATTCTTTGACTCGCACGTCGATGACGCTGGCGTTGAAAATGTATTTTTTGCCTTCAAGTTCGAGAGTAGTTCCGATTTTGACTTTCATATTTCCTAAAACCGGGCCGTTTTCAGTAATTTGACCTTTCCCCTCTAGAGTAAATCTCATATTTCTGCTGAAAGATTCTTCTTCTCTAGGATCTGGGACAGCTTTTAAGGTGCCGTTGGGCTGAGGAACTGCGAGGGTTCTAGTTATGGTTTTTACCTCTTTGATTGTAATCTGACCAGAGGGCTGGTTGCGGATTACTACGTTGATTTTATCGCCGGCTTTGAATAACTCTTGAAAGTTTGTGCCTTTGAGTCCGATCGCAATTGCATCCATTTCTACGGTTTTGACGCTGGCGCCGCCGACTTGGGCGACGGAACCGCCGGAAGTACCGGGAAAGAAGAAGATGCCGACTGCAACTAGCAGCACAATCATTGCTGCACCTACGTCTAGAATGCTGAGTTTGCCGAACAACCGGCCTTGAGAATCCAAAATTTTCATAAATCGCTTACTTAATTCACTGACAGCGACAGGAGTATCTGTACAAGCCAAAAGATATTACCACAACGATCGCCCAAAATCCGCAGGACTTGGAGAGTGGGGGATGGGAAGAGGGGGAGATGGGGAGAGGGGAGAGTGGTTAAAATTTAGGAACAAGTTAAAATAGCAACTAAGTAGCGTTATATTTCGTCTGCCGATTTAGTGACTTTTTGAGTTTTTCCTAAAAAAAAAGACCGGGCGGTTGAAACCGCGTCTATACAAACAAAACCTGCCTCCGCAGGTTGAAGAAGCGACGGTTGAAATTACATTATTTTCTTGAGTCTCGCGTTTCGCGGACGGGTGCATCTGGCGCAAGGAAGAGGGCGAAGCATGACCGCATATAAGTTATTAGTTATAATCTCCTATTTTCTGCGGTCATGCTTCGCCCCTACGAATATATAGCGGTTCTCAGAAAGATGAGGTATGTTGTTGGGCTTCAGCCCTCTTGGTTTAAGCGGTTATATAAGCTGTCAGTCATACCTCATCTTTTTGATAAAGGCTATATTCGCCTTGCGCCAGATGCACCCTAGCGGACTTTGTTTTTGTAGATTCGGTTTCAACCGACATCTTATCTCCTTCTTCCTTCTTCCTTCTTCCTTCTTCCTTCTTCCTTCTTCCTTCTTCCTTCTTCCTTCTTCCTTCTTCTAGGGCGTATAAATCATGTTAAAAGGTTTTTGGTTGACTTGTCGGCGTAGTTGTGGCCGGGGGATTTATCTATTTCTGTCGGTGATTGTGGCTGCGGGTATCTGCGTGATTTCCCCACAACCGACTCAAGCATTTTCTTTGCCGGAACTGATTTTGCGGGGGATTCAAGTTATTCAATTGTCGAATATGTCCGATCGCCAGGAGGTGACTGTTGGCCGACAAATCAATCAGCAGTTGACGAGTAGGGAGTTTAAGATCGATCGCGATCGGGCTACTACAGCATACATCAACCGCATCGGTCAGCGGCTGGCCCAAGAAAGCGATCGCCCGGATATTCCTTATACTTTTCAGGTGATTGACGATAACAATATTAATGCTTTTGCGACGATGGGCGGTTTTGTTTATGTGAATAAGGGTTTGATGGCGGCGGCGGATAATGAGGCGGAATTAGCAAGTGTGATCGCGCACGAAATCGGGCATATTAGTGCTCGCCATTCGATTAAGCAAATGCGTCAAATGGCGATCGCCTCTGGTGTTGCTTCGGCGACTGGGCTGGATGGTTCTAAGGCGGTACAGATTGGGGTGGAGTTGGCTTTGCGTCGCCCTCACAGCCGTCAAGCTGAGTATGAGGCGGATCAGTTGGGTTTGCAAACTATGGGGCGATCGGGCTACGCTCAATCTGGGATGGTTGATTTTATGAAAAAGTTGCTAAATAAGCCTTCTCCACCGAGTATTTTGAGCACTCACCCGGCGACTAGCGATCGAATTGCTGCGATTTCCCAGGCGATCGATCCGGATCTGGCTAGCGGTGAGGGTTTGAATAATGCGGCTTATAAGCTGGAAATGCGTCGGTTGTTGCGATCGTAGTTTTTGGTAGGGTGGGTGAGTTGCGTTGAAGTGCGATCGAACCCAAGCTGACGCATTCTATACAACCCATTTGAGATCTATTTTGCGTAAATCTGAGAAACCGGGTTTCTTTCTATATTTCTCGTCACCCAACCGAAAAACTCGTAGAAACCCGGTTTCTTGCCCCTTGCCTAAATCTGAGAAACCGGGTTTCTTTCTATATGTCTCGTCACCCAACCGAAAAACTCGTAGAAACCCGGTTTCTTGCCCCTTGCCTAAATCTGAGAAACCGGGTTTCTCTCTATATTTCTCGTCACCCAACCGAAAAACTCGTAGAAACCCGGTTTCTTGCCCCTTGCAAGAGGACAAATACCGTTTCAATCCCCTTGCGGGGAAGTCGTTTGGGAAAGAAACCGAACCCCTCCGAAGGTAAAGGTTTTGGGTTTCAATCCCCTTGCGGGGAAGTCGTTTGGGAAAGTAGATGAAATAGACCATTACCGAGCAATCGGTTGGTGGTTTCAATCCCCTTGCGGGGAAGTCGTTTGGGAAAGCCAAGTCGAACCCTTGCCGTTTTTGCACCAAAGTTTCAATCCCCTTGCGGGGAAGTCGTTTGGGAAAGGAGATTTTTCCCTACCAGGAGGTAGCGACGGCAGTGAAAGTTTCAATCCCCTTGCGGGGAAGTCGTTTGGGAAAGACACCGGTACCTCTGGTCGCTGGATTGTTTGACTTCGGGTTTCAATCCCCTTGCGGGGAAGTCGTTTGGGAAAGAAAAACTGGCGAGACAGTCTGTCCGCCAAAAAGTGGTTTCAATCCCCTTGCGGGGAAGTTGTTTGGGAAAGATGGAGTTTCCATTATTGTCTTTGACCTTCTTAGAAAGGTTTCAATCCCCTTGCGGGGAAGTTGTTTGGGAAAGAATTTTAGGGTAAAAAACATGGCTAATTGCAGTAAAGGCCGTTTCAATCCCCTTGCGGGGAAGTTGTTTGGGAAAGGCTAAGCCTCACTTCTACGATGAACAATCAAGAAAGCGTTTCAATCCCCTTGCGGGGAAGTCGTTTGGGAAAGTTGCCCAACCTGCAACGGAAAGGGTACCGTTCCCCAGATAGTTTCAATCCCCTTGCGGGGAAGTCGTTTGGGAAAGAATGCCATTTCTACAAGTTTTAAGAGTTTTGGTCACCCTAAGTTTCAATCCCCTTGCGGGGAAGTCGTTTGGGAAAGTTTGACAGAATACCTAACGATAAACGGAGTATTTACGTTTCAATCCCCTTGCGGGGAAGTCGTTTGGGAAAGCAATATCTATGCCTGAGTGCAAGATAGTACCTTTCCCGTTTCAATCCCCTTGCGGGGAAGTCGTTTGGGAAAGGGTGGTGGATAGTGGGCTACAACTCGTCTTCTGGAACCGGCAAAAGTTTCAATCCCCTTGCGGGGAAGTCGTTTGGGAAAGTGGGAAGATTGAGCTTGGATTAGTGTGTGTTTTTTGAACACATGTCATGGTTTCAATCCCCTTGCGGGGAAGTCGTTTGGGAAAGTTATCATGAAGATGAAGAAACAGTTGTCCATTTTGTGTTTCAATCCCCTTGCGGGGAAGTCGTTTGGGAAAGCCTGGATCGTATGATCTAGACCCGAGAAAGGGCCCAAAAATGTTTCAATCCCCTTGCGGGGAAGTCGTTTGGGAAAGTGTGGTGGTTTTTCCACCAGTGGCACCGCCGCCAACAGCGTTTCAATCCCCTTGCGGGGAAGTCGTTTGGGAAAGAATTACTCTAGGAGAATTTATGAAGTCACTGAAGAAAGACGTTTCAATCCCCTTGCGGGGAAGTCGTTTGGGAAAGTCTATATTTTAAAGGTTTGAAATTTAATTTTGTAATGTTTCAATCCCCTTGCGGGGAAGTCGTTTGGGAAAGCCTAGTGATACGCCTGATGAAAACGTCGTAGTTGTTGTTTCAATCCCCTTGCGGGGAAGTCGTTTGGGAAAGAGTTCGGCTACAAACCCTTACCCAGAGAGCGTTCCAGACGCCAAATCGACGCACTGTTTTTTCACTCTCAATAGATGGGGGGTCATCTTCAACAAGCATAGGATTGAAAACGCTCAACCCCAGACTACAAAGACAATCGACGCACCTCAACGAAAGAATAAGGGTTTCACCGATCGCCCTAGGTGCGTCGAAATCACTTGCGGCAATGAAACCCACCGCAGCCGATCGCCCACCTAGATCAAAATCGCTTGCAGTTATGAAACCAACCGCAGGCGATCGCAAAATCTATTCAATTTTCAAAGTTCCGCGTGAAAAACCCTTGCTTTCCACTACTACAAACAATAGAGACTCAAGAACAAATTGTCAAGCTTTTCCCAGCACTTCGTTTGGAATTAAGCTTCCTGTTGAACAACAGAGTTCAACTGAGCTTTCAACTGAGCTTTTGGAGGTGGAATCTGCGGCTTCAATTGTCTGACAACTTCATCAAACGGCAAAATCCGCACTTGATTGTTAAACACATTTACCTGATAAACTCTGCGATAACTCAAGTCAAATCCAGTCAGCCAGCCACTTTTTGGATGATAAGCCCCCGTGTCAATATCCAGCCACCCTTGGCCCCTGACTAATTCCCCGGGCCTCACACCCTCAAAGGTAAACGTGATCGTGTGACCGGTAATAATTAATTTATCGGGAAAATACGGTTTCGGTATCGCGTGAAATTCCTTGCGAATCCAGCACAATTGTTCGATCGACTGTTTGTCAATTGGCATAGTTGGATGCACACCCGCGTGCACCAGCCAGATATCCCCTAAGTCTAGATGCGTTGGGAGCGATCGCAGCCAATCTAAGTGTTTGTACGGCATCATCCCTGTATCCTTGTAACTAGCGACAGTCGCATCCCCACCGCTGTACAGCCAAGACTGCCACGCCCGCATATCCACAGAGGGCCCCGACAAAGCATCTAACATCAGTTGTTCGTGGTTTCCCAGCAGCGTTTGGTAGGGGCTTTGCTGCACAAAATCTAATACCTGAGCGCTTTTCGGCCCGCGATCGATTAAATCTCCTAAAAAATATACGCGATCGTCCGAACTCGGGGCAAGTGCCTCTAGCAAAAGCATTAACCCGTCGTAATGCCCGTGTACGTCCCCAATAACAATGCGCCGCTGGTTCACTGTATTTATCCGCTTTCCTGAATCGAAACCTTAATTACTCGCTTATAGCATCTGATTTAGCTGCTATTTCCTCCGATCTTTCGCTGAGGAGGGGTGTCACCCATTATACTACTTTTATAAACTTTTGGTAAAGTTCACAATTTTATTTGCGTAGTTACAGATCGCAACACTGAGAAGTTTTCCCAGCTTTCGGTATAAGTGAAGTACAAAGATACCCTAGAAACACGGGAGTGCCCTCTCCTGCAAGTCTTTCAGAGAATTGATAACCGCTGTTAATTGTGCTTTGGCAATTGCTACTACCGAGTCAGTCGATTTTAGATTGACTCAACAATGATTTCACCGAATAGCATGGGTTTGAAGCCCCAGCATGAAGGCAGATTGTGATAATAGCGGAGTTTAAATCTCCGTTCTTATCACTTCGCTGTCAACTGTCAACTGTCAACTGTCAACTGTTTAAGGTGTAGGATGCGCCAGCGATGAGTCGATCGAGCAAATCGAAAATAACTCTAGCTAACGCACTCTACAATGCTACTGAGTCAAAGCCTTGAGGAAAGTCTGCATTTCTGCTAACAAACCTTTCTTTTTTAGCGGTTTTGCCGATGCAGTCGAATCCGGATCGGCGACTCCCATAGCTTTCGCTAAAATCCGTTCTAAATCGTCTCCCACAGGTTTTTGGGCAGTTTCCGAAATTAATTTGTATTCGTCGTTTATTTCCAGCCAGACTTGCCACGGTTGCGGATAGCAGCGGAATAAAGCTGCCGTATCTAGCGGCCTGATGTAATAGCAAGATTCGATTTTGCTCAGGAATCGATCGCGCAACTGACGGCCTGCATAACCTATACCTATAGTAGCAACATCTTCTAGGCGCGGGTTGAGCAAGATCACAGGGCGGCCCGCCGCAGCTATATAAAGTTTTTCGACTTGCGACACCTCTACCGCCGCCGGATTCACCAGCAAAAACAGTTCATCTTCCGGTGCTATATTATCTTCAACAGGAGTGCGGCTGCTGCCCAAATCACTTATTTTAAAAGGTACTTCTCCCCAATCGCGGCGGGCGAGGGCGGCTGCACCAGCATCGGGAAAAAAGACTTTCATCCCGGAGTGGCTTTCCTCAAATTCTGGTAAGAATTGTTGCGTGATAGACTGTGCTTGCAGGGCGATTTCGGGAAAGACTAATTCGACTTGCAGGAGATTCATGCCATCCGAGAGGGCGGCGGCGGTGGCTATGCGCGATTGGGCGATCGCATCATTGAGATCGTTAGGCAGTTCTGTCATTAATCTTATTATTCGTACTCGACTTCTCTCAATCCAATTTTACCGCATTAAGCTAATCAAAATTTAAATTAGACTTAATAAATAATCAAAATCTTGTGGGGTGGGCTTCCAGCCCGCCCGAAATATGCAATTCAAATATGCCACAGCTTAAGCTACAAAAGCTAACACGGACACGGGCGAGCCGGAACCTCCCAAAAGGCGCAATATTCCGATCGCCAAAGTGAAGTCTGCCGCAGGTAAAAAGTGGAGATTTGCCAGATTTTCCAGCACAATTCGCTGCTGTTGCAATACCATTTTATTCACAGCAAAACTTTCATCTTGTCCCGGATCGACTCCGTGAGTGTCAATACCAATTCCCGCAATCGATCGCTCTTCTAGCAAAAATTGAGTCGCAGCTCGACCAAATCCCGGAAAGTGGCAAACTCCGCCTTCGTCAGGATTGAAAAATGCTCGCTCATCATGCCATTTGGCTTGCCATCCAGTATATAATAGAACTAGATTTTCCGGTTCAATAAATTTGTGCTGGCGTTCCCAATTCAATATATCATCTATCGTTAAAGTGTAATCGGGATTGGCAAGACATTGCTCCCGAATGTCGATCGCAATTCCGGGCAAAACTAGAGACTGGGGCGCATAACTATCAACACTCGCGCCTGCTGGATAGAAGGTATTCGGTGCGTTGATGTGAGTGCCGCTGTGTTCTCCCATGGAGAATTTTCGCAGGAAATAGCCGTTTTTGTCTATTTCAGATACTATTTCAAATTCCGGCGCTGGATCACCCGGCCAGATGGGAATCTGTGGATGAATTGCATGGGTTAAGTCTATAATGTCGCGGTAGGCGATCGTTTTTAAATTATTTGAGTTACTGTTTGAGTTAAAGTTGTTTGTCATCGACACAAAAACTCAGGTTAGCTGATATACCTACAATATTAGGACGGGCAAGATGCCCATCCCACATTTTTTTTTCTTCTTGTGGAATGGGCATCTTGCCCCTTCCAGATGCCCATCCCACATTTTTTTCTTCTTGTGGAATGGGCATCTTGCCCGTTCCAGATTCAAATCAAAATCAACCTAGCTGAATCACTCTAGAATGCGATCGAGCGTCGCTGCCATCACATCCTTTGTTTGCCCGGAAACAGTATACACCAAAGCCTCTCGATAAACTCTTCCAGCCGGGTGCAGCGTACCGTTAGCCGCACCGCTGGAAACCACCACCGCAGCGTGCCCGCACCGCACAGCCAAATCAATAGCTTCCGCTCGGAGCGCTAATTGTTCGGCTTTTGAGCTATGTTGAGATTGTAGGAAATGCTGTTTTAGCCGATCGAGCTTCTGTTCCAATTTTGTGCAAGCCGCCACAATCGCAGGCGAATCTTTAACTATCGCCGCCGCTACAATTACATCCAATCCCGCGCGAATACAGCCAAAAGTAACCGGCACAAAATTCAGGATATTTTTGCTGTCATTTTCCGCAATCCAACCGACAGCTTTAACCGAAATTATTTCCGATTCATGCAACAACCAATTATTAAGACTTGCTGTCACAGTATTAGTCGAATTCATCGCGATTAACGGCATGATTTCGCTGACAGCTATTTTACCAGATTCCCGTTCAATATTAGCAAAAGGCAGCAAACCAAAAACCGCGCGATTGTCTGGAAGTACCGCAGCCACAATAAACTTTTCAAACAAGCCAAAACCAGTAATCCAAGGAACATTCCCCGACAGTAGATAGCCATCTTTTACGGGAGTTGCGGTGACTGCCGGATTGCCCGTTAGCGAAGCCCTCGAAGAGGATCGCCTCAAATGCGAAAACCCAACACCCAAGCGTAACTCTTTTTGGGCGATCGCGCGCAAGTATTTGCCTTTTAGCATTTCATTGTCACTGCCAGCAATCATCGCAGTTGCGCTGTGGTGCTGAGTTTGCAGAAAAGACAAAGCCCCAGAATATCGCGCCGTCAATTCCTGATATTGGTAAAAAAGCTCCGGTGGAATACCCGCGCCGCCGTATTTTTGGGGAAAGCGCAACGCTAAGAGCGATCGATTTTCCAATCCTAAAAGTGCTGTTTTCAGCGCTTCCGAGTCACTGTCGATAATTTCCGCGCGGGGTGCAACGCACTCTTTTAGGTAACTTTCCGCGCTGTTTAGAATATATTGAAAATCCATTTTTTATGATGATTTTATAGAAGACTGGGCGGTTGAAACCGCGTCTATAGAAACAAAACCCACCTCCGTGGGTTGAATCTTCAGACTCGGCGGTTGAAACCGCGTCTACACAAACAAAACCCACCTCCGTGGGTTGAATCTTCAGAAACGGCGGTTGAAACCGCGTCTATAGAAACAAAACCCACCTCCGTGGGTTGAATCTTCAGACTCGGCGGTTGAAACCGCGTCTATAGAAACAAAACCCACCTCCGTGGGTTGAAGACAATGCGGTTAAAATTATATGAGCTTCTTCAGTCTGCGGAGGCAGACTTCCTTTGTGTAGACGCGGTTTAAACCGCCGTTTCTTCAGTCTGCGGAGGCAGACTTCCTTTGTGTAGACGCGGTTTAAACCGCCGTTTTCCTGGTTTAAACCGCCGTTTTCCTGGTTTAAACCGCCATCTTAATTAATCATTATTCCCAAACTTTCCAAGGAGCCTTCCCTTCATCCCAAAGCTCGTTTAAATACTTATATTCCCGATAAGTATCCATCGCATAAAAGAAGCCTTCATGGCGGTAAGCCATCAACTGTCCATCTGCTGCCAAACGCTGCATTGGCTCCTGTTCTAAAACACAATCATCCTCACCCAAATACTCAAATATCCGGCGGTTAAATATAATATATCCAACACTAATCCAGCCGTCTATTTGAGGTTTTTCAGCAAATTCTCGTACTTGACCTTCACTGTCAACATCCAAAATCCCAAAACGTGAAATCGGGCGAAATGTAGTTACAGTTGCCAGCTTACCGTGAGACTTGTGAAACTCCATCAATTTATCGATATTGACATCAGCAACTCCATCACCATAAGTCACCATAAAATTCTCGCCATCGATATATTTTTCGATCCGTTTTACCCGCCCTCCCGTCATGCTTTCTGCACCAGTATCAGCCAGCGTTACATGAAAATTTTGTTCGCGATGTTCCTGCTGATAAGTGATGGTATTTTTCCGTCCCAGACATATCGTAAAGTCATTGTTCATGGCTTCATAATTCAGGAAATATTCTTTAATCATGTTGCCGCGATAGCCCAAGCAGACAATGAAGTTTTGGAAACCGTAGTGGGCGTAGATTTTCATGATGTGCCAAATAATCGGGCGCCCGCCGACATCAACTAAAGGCTTGGGGCGAAATTCTGTTTCTTCTCTCAGACGAGTACCAAGACCGCCCGCTAGGATGACTACTTGCATTTTTTCACCTTTTGAAAACTTATCAATTAATCTATCATCAATTATCTGGGATTTTTTCAAAGAATTATTAATAATTTCTCAGATTGAGTGAAGCTTTGTAAACCCTAAAAAAATCCTATTCTAAATACAATGTAGGGTGCGGACTGTGCATCGCCCACTTATTAAATGCTGCGTGCAATTCCTAACTCACTCAGTCCCGGACGCATCAACCTCAAAAAAACCTGGTTTTTAACCTAATTTGTGGGTGAGAGCGGGGTGCATCTCAATTTTGAAGAGGGCGAAGCATGACCGCATATAAGTTATTAGTTATAATCCTATATTGACTACGGTCATGCTTCGCCCCTACAAACATATTTTCCTTGCGTGAGATGCACCCTGAGAGCGCATAATTTTCGTAAAAAATTTGGTTTCTAGGCACCTGTGCGTCCAGGACTATCACTAATGCTAAACTAGGAAACAGACAAAAACATTAGACAACTATACTGAACATCAAAAACAACAATGAAAAGTCAACTCGATCGCCTAAAAAGATTTTTAGGTATAATCTGCGCGATCGCCTCAATCACAATCTTATTGCACTCGGCAATATCCGCTGTTGGTGGCGCTGTTTTTGCAGGGGAAATCTCAAATATACCACAAACCACCATAGCCTTTGTCCCTAAGATACCGGGCGGCGGATTGGATGTTCACGAAGCCGCAGGAGGACACACTTTAGAGAGACACGTTGGTAAAACAGAAGGAGAATTAGCACAGCGACTCGGACGAGAAATGGAAATTGCTGCTGCATCTTCCTTTGCTAACCGTTCCGTCGCTGAAGCGGCGATTGCGGAAGCAATGTCCAAAAATCAAAGTGCGATCGCCTCCTGGGTAAAAAAAGGAGGCAATCGTTATACGATCGACTACAACGCCAACAGAACAATTGGCATTACTCTGCGCCGCCGCTCATCCAAAGCAACTCCAGTCTCTCGCCTGAAAATCGTCCTCCAGCGCAGCAATAAATTACCTCCCGGATACTTTATTCTCACAGCTTATCCCCAATGATCGATCAATTTCCTAATTTAACCCAATTTTTCAGTTCCTACTTTCACCAAGAGTGGGCGCTAGAAGCTGACACTCCCAGTGATGTAGTCAATAACTACCTGAACAGCGAACCCCCCGCAAGTATTGAAGCTGCATCGCAAGAACTTAGTCAACTGCTAGAAATGTCGATTTCCGAACCAGATTTAGAAACCTTCGTCCTGGATGAATTAGGCTGTTACTATGACCCACAATCGAAAAATCAAACTGTCAGAGAATGGCTGGAATCCGTGCAGCAATCGTTGATAAATCTCCGATGATTCGGCGGTTGGAAACCGCTACTACACAAGCCAAGTCTGCCTCCGCAGACTAAGAGATAGAGGAGTATTTAAGCCTGATTTTTTTGTAGATACTGCCTACTATTTAGTCTCGCGTTGCGCGGACTTCGTTTGTGTAGTCGCGGTTTCCAACCCCCGGGTTTCTAACCACCTCGGATTTAAAATTAGATCGCACATTTCTCTCAAATCCCATCCATATTTCTTCGTCCGCGGAGGCGGACATCGTTTGTGTAGTCGCGGTTTCCAACCGCCGACTCTTGAGTGATTTTACTTGGTAATAGTCAACAAATAACCTTCATGAACTTTGACATTAGGAACAACATAAGTCAAATTATTTCCACCAACCGAAATACTTTCTTCTTTAACCGTAACCAGCTTTTGCACAGCGCCTTCGAGATTGTTAGGAATCTTCTCTAATTTGAGACTAACTTTTTGACCGTTTTTAATCCCAAGCTGCTGCAAATTTACAAGATTCAAGGTAACGGTTGTGGCTGACGAATAATTGCGATCGAAATAACCCAAAAGTACCTGTGCTTTACCTTCGGGATTTGACTTGCTAGCTAAGGCCACAAGACGATCGCTATCCGATCGACTCAGCACCCGCGAATTCACTCCATCAGCATAAGCTTTGTAAGTCCACCAAGCAGCCCTCGGCTCAAAAGTATTCGGCGTAACCATCCCTGTCAGCGTATTATTGAAGCAATTACTAACTTTTTTACCTACTGTTGTATCCCAACAAGCTCTGCAAGCACCATCAGCTCTTGCATACTCCAAGTTAGACAAATAACCTAAAATTTCCCCCGGCTGATACTGCGCTAATTCTCCGACAATTTCGTTGACATAAATCTTTTGCAATTTTAGTTCCTTGTAAAAGGGACTTTGTTGGAAATTGCGTTTAGCATCAAATACGTGATCGTCAACAAATAAAATTATGGTATCATTGAGTTCGTGCCAAGCTAGGAAATTTACTTCCAGTTTGTTCGCTTTGCAGTAATCCAAAAAAGCCGCGAGATATTCTTTGTTGTAAGTGCTGATGCTCGGCCCGCCAATCATCGCTGACGGCCCCAATTCTTGCCGCAAGATTTTGTAAGCCCTTTTGTAAGTTTCAAAGAATTGTTCTCTGCTTCCCTTCCAAAACGGATTTACTAAATCTGGTTCGTTCCAGATATCCCAAATAATTTTTTTGCCCTTATTCTGTTGGGCTAACTGTCGGATGAAGGCTTCCCACGCGGGGTAATTTTGATAGGGCCAGCCTTTGGGGTTGCTGCCGTAGCCCCAGAGGTCGCTAACTAATAGTTGAAATTCGGCTCCGCTGGCGATTACTCGATCGTAAATATCGAGTCTTCCGGCGCGCCACAGCTTGGGCTGCAAGGGCTTAATGGAGCTATCGGGGGGCTTGCTGGGGTCGATTCCGTGCAAGAAGCCGCTCATGGAGGTGATACCGGTGGCTGGCTGTCCAAAATCGACTGTGACGTTCGATCGCATTTGGGCAATTGTTGGCTGCTGCCCAAAATACGCGATTAACAGGATTGTTACCAAAGCTAAGCAAATTGGCAGCAGCTTATTAATAGGTTTGAACTTGAAGGTGAATTGCATATTGCATATTGTATGTGGTTGCAAACAGAAAAAGACTTCAAT
Organism: Microcoleus sp. PH2017_28_MFU_U_A; assembly: GCF_020738035.1. Classification (NCBI taxonomy): domain Bacteria; kingdom Bacillati; phylum Cyanobacteriota; class Cyanophyceae; order Oscillatoriales; family Microcoleaceae; genus Microcoleus; species Microcoleus sp. PH2017_28_MFU_U_A. Next base: position 121,199 of record NZ_JAEQCX010000035.1, on the reverse strand, counting down.
TCAATCAAGGTATGTAGTTGCGCTTCAGCGCTCTTTGTTTATATATTGAAAGAGCGCTTTCATCGCAACAACGTACCTTAAAATGAGTTCTTTCCAAGGTATGTAGTTGCGCTTCAGCGCTCTTTGTTTATATATGAAAGAGCGCTTTCATCGCAACAACGTACCTTAAAATTTAACGAGACAAGGCGAGTTCAAAACCCTGTACTAATTCCATCAATTCTTGCCAAGCTTCGGAATTAATCAGCGCACAAGTATCGAATTGCTCCCCTTTCTCTGAAGATAAGGCAACAAAATTTACAATCCAACTCAAGATAGTTTCGCTTGTCAACAATGGCGTGCATTTCCAAGCTGACTGCAACTTCTCCACCATCCCGGACATATCCCCGCGCTCCCAAGCTTGCCAAGCCTGCCATACTAGATAATAGTAATGGAGCATACTGTCAACTTTTTCGATCTGCTTTTGGACTTTGGGCGCGATCCTCTTCGAGGGCTTCGCTAACGCAAATTCGTCTCGATTGCCGCTAGCAGATAAGACTTGGGCGACAACTTCTGAGTATTCCAACAGCATCCGTTCTTCCTTAAAAAGCTCTTGGGCTCGCAGTTTGCAAGCTTGTCCTGCCAGCCTCCGCAATTCGGGATTTTGGGCCCATAGTTCTACCGTTGCGGCTAACTCTTGTGCTGTCTGTTGCGCGTCAATTGTCGGATCGGCAATTAACTTTCCGGTATCTCCCAACTCTTCGGGAATTCCGCTGACTGCTGTAGCAATTACGGGCAATCCCTTCGCCATTGCTTCCATCACTGCTAGCGGCATTCCCTCTGCTTTGGATGATAAAATAAAGATGTCGCTGGCATCCAACCAATCGGCAATATCCCACCGCTGGCCGATAAATTTAACTTGTTCGGTGACTCCTAATTCGTTGACAGTTGCTCTCAATTCCGGTTCCATGTTGTCGTGAGTCGTGGAACCGGGGCCGGCCCAAACGAAGTAAATTTGCGGCCAAACAGGCAGATTTTTCAGTTTGGCGATCGCCTGCAATTGATACTGATATCCTTTAATTGGAGTCAGTCTCGCCGCCGTGAAACAAACCACAGCCTCTTCGGGAATGCCTTGTTCTTGGCGCAGGCGTTGGCGGGTTGAGAGATTGGGCGGTTCAAAGTAATTGTTCGGCCTGCCGTAATAAATTACTTTACCCCATTCCCGAGGCATTTTGAACAAACTCTTGAACAAGTTTAAATTCTCGTGGGAAACAGCTATCACCGCTTTAGCTAAATTGTACTGATAGGCCACTGCATCGAAATAGGGAACCTGATCTCCACGGTTAAAAGTCTTATAAGTGCGATCGATATAACCCAGAGTAATTACATAAGGTATGTTCTGTTTGAGTGCAACTTGTTTCGCAGCAAAATTTGCCATCGGCCAGCCATCGCTAAATATAATTAAATCCGGTTTAGCTTCCGCGTAAATTCTTTCAGCATCGCTACAATTGTAGGCAATTCGCAAAAACTCCCTCATCGTATCGAACTCCAGCCAAATATGCTCGATACCTAGTTGTTGCTGTTCGGTAATTAAAGGATTAGAAGCTTTAGTTTGCACGCTAGTAACTCGGTAGCCGTCGGCTGCTAATTTGGAAAGTAGCGAGTGGTTGAACTGCGCCAAACCGCCGATTCCGTGGTCTTCTGCATAGACGAGTACGTGCGGTGCAAGCTGGCGGCCAATTGAACTAGGCTCTGATTTAAATTGATAGGTATTGTTGACTGCCTCCGCCACCATGTCTTGCCATTCTTTTAAATTGGTTAAGGCATAAGCATCAAAGTTGTTCGTGTATTTTTCCGAAGAAACTCTAAAAGTTTCCAACCATTTAAAAACTGTTTCTGTGCCATTATAAGGAGTATAGTACAGGGATTTTCTCAAACACTCGACCATCTCTGGCAAATATCCGTCGCGGTACATCCGCCACGCTATCCACACTAAAGACTTGTAACGTTCTGCCTTTTGTAATTGGCGTATGCGATCGGGCAAATTGGGTTGGGCGAAGAATTGCTCCATTACAATTTCCATGCTTTTCATCACTTTTTCCCCACCGGACATGAGATTGCTATCGTGCTGGCGGTAGCAGGTTAATATCTCTTTTAACCACGCACATTTGCAGCCTTTTAAACCCAAACGCAAAGCAAAATCTAAATCTTCTGTTGGCGGAAAGCGATGGTCAAAACCGCCCAGACGTTCCCACCACTCGCGCCGCACCATCATTGCACTGGGACGCACGCTTTTGTGCAGGACAAAGCTTTCTAAATCTAAGTTGGGCGTGTCTTCCCAAGGCATGACTGGGTAGATGTCTTTTCCGGTTTCATCAACCATCAACCAGCCGTTTTGTACCATCCCTAAAGTGGGGTCAGCTTCAAAACAAGCAATTTGTTTGGCGAGTTTTTCTGGCAGGAAAAAGTCGTCGGCATCCAGAAATGCTAAAAATTCGCCTTTGGCCATTTCGCAAGCGCGGTTTCGAGCTTTTGCTGCTCCTTGATTTTCTTGATATACGTACTGAATCACATCGCGGTACGGCTCTAAAGTTTGCCTCGTATTGTCTGTAGAACCATCATCTACGACGATAATTTCCCAGTTTTGGTAAGTTTGATTTACAGCGCTCTCCACAGCTCTAGTAATGTAGTGTTCGCAGTTGTATGCCGGGATAATTACGCTGACTCGCGGTGTTTTTGAGGTAGGTATGCTAGCCATTATTTTTTTCCATTCTGGTAAGTTTCTTAACGATTGAAAATCGATTGTAACTCCGTAAGTTTGAGCGATCGCACTCAGACGCTTCTGCCAATCGGTGACTGTTGGCCTTAGAGGATAAGGACTGTACTGGATAGATTTTTGGAAAAATTCAACCGCCTCTACTGGATGGTTACTATAGTACAATTGCCAAGCCATCCAAGTCAATGCTTCGTAAAAAGCCGGATTTTCTAACTCGCGGATGTGCTGCGGTAAATCTGGTTTGGCGAAAAATTGCTGTTTTAAGGTAATAAAAAGATTGGCTTGTTTGAGAGCTTTTTTTATTGATACATTTTGATCGTGCTGGCGGTAGGATACTGTCACTTGAGGCAGCCATGCTGCTTCGCAACCCAAGAGGGCTAAACGCAGAACTAAATCTGAATCGTCTACTGAATCAAATTCTGAATTAAATCCGCCTGCAAGTTCCAGCCACTGACGTGAAAACATCATGGCGCTGGGAAGTACGGGCATTTGTACTATCCAAGTTTCTAAGTTCAATTTTGGGAAATATTCCCAAGCTTTGATATCGGAAATTTTGTCGCCTTGCTGGTTGACAATGCGCCAGCCGCTGTTAACAATTCCTAAGGAGAGTTGCTGGCGAAATAGGGATATTTGTGCTGCTAATTTATCTGGCAAAAAGAAGTCATCTTGATCTAAAAAAGCGATGAATTCGCCTTTGGATTCCTGAATTCCTCGGTTGCGGGCTGCTGCTACTCCGGCATTTTCTTGATATACGTAGCGAATTCTGTCGAAATAAGGCTGCAATACCTGATGTGTCTCATCTGTCGAACCGTCGTCTACAACGATTATTTCTAAATCTGTAAAAGTTTGGCACAACACGCTTTCTACCGCTTGTACGATGTAGCGAGATCCGTTGTATGCTGCTATAATTACGCTGACTTGCGGTGTGCGTGTGGCTGCTGACATTGTTTACCTGGTTGTTCAGTAGAAGGAAGAGGGAAGAGGGAAGAGGGAAGAGGGAAAAAGATATACACAACAAGCTTAAGCGCGAGCCGTATTTTGAGTTTTATTAGGTGGGTTTACTTAACTGGTTGCTATCTTAGTTTAATCGAAATATGTGTTTGCTCGACTTGCGTACAAATTAACTTAAACAGTCCTCGACGCACTCCGACAAAGAAACCGGGTTTTTTCCCAAATTTGCGAATCACAGCGCGTCTTCTCAGCAAAAACCCGGTTTCTGGCAACCTGTGCGTAAGTCCTATTAAAGTTCGTTAGCGTAGCCCTCGATGACGATCGCATAAATGCCATCCAGGTACTCGGTATTTACAGTCAGGCTGATGTCGGTGCACGATCTGGAGGATATTAGAGAGGTTTTGCTCTACAATTACACAGGGAATTATTACTAAACAGGAACGTTAAAAGTGAATTCAGAAACAGCCGCGGTTGATTTGCAACAACAGGCAGAAATATATTTAGCTTTAGGGAAGTTGGATCGGACGATCGCACTTTGCCACCAAATTCTCGAATCCCACCCCGATTCCGCCGAGACTTGCAAAACCTTAGGAAAGGCGCTGCAAGCTCAGGGTAAGCTAGAAGACGCTCGGTATTGGTATAAAGTTGCGATCGCCCACAAACCGGATTTTGCCGAAGCTTTTGCTAACCTCGGCACCCTCTGCGCTAGTTTGCAACAATGGCAAGAAGCGATCGACTGTTACCAAAAAGCGATCGCCCTACAACCAGACTTTGCAGGATTTTACCGCAATTTGAGCCGGATATTTACCGAAGTCGGTCAAGCTGAGCCAGCAGCCGACTGTTGGTATCAATCACTCAGCGTGGAACCGATCGACATACCGGAAGAATATCTAGATTTGGGCAATACTTTGTTGGCGCAAAACAAGCCACAAAAAGCTCTAGTTTGTTACCACCGCGCTATTTATTTAAACCCTAGTTGTTGTGAAGCTTACACCAAATTAGCCGAAGCTGCTAGCGCCCTAAAACAGTGGGACGAAGCTATTGTTAACTACCGCAAAGCTATCAAGCTTCAACCGGATATTTCGGAATTTCATTACAAATTAGGCAATGTTTTGCAAGCCAATAAACTCTGGCGCCAAGCCGAAGCTGCCTACCGCGAAAGTATTGAGCTGAATCTGAATTCTTTTTGGTCTTACTACAATTTAGGCAGCGTTCTGCTCGAATTAGAACAATGGCAAGAAGCTATTATTGTCTACCGCACGGCTGTGGCAATTGACCCAAATTTTTCTTGGTCTTACTACAGCCTCGGTGAAGCTTACGGCAAATTAGAAAAATGGTCGGAGTCCGCAGCAGCATACCAGCAAGCTGTTGACTTAGATCCGAATTTTTCTGGTTCTTGTCACAAGTTGGGAGATGCGCTTTTTCAATTAGAAAAATGGTCGGAAGCTGCGACAGCTTACCAGCGGGCGATCGCTCTTAATTCAGATTTTTTTTGGTCTCATTATAATTTAGCATTAACTTTAGTTAAACTCCAGGATTGGTTGGCAGCAATCTTGGCATACCAGCGGGCGATCGAACTCAATCGAGACTTTTCTTGGGCTTACCACAATTTAGGAGAACCGCTGTTAAAAACCGAGCAGTGGAAAGCAGCAGCTACTGCTTATCAGCGCGCTATTGAACTCAACCCCAATTTTTCTTGGTCTTATTATAATTTAGGCGATGCTTTGACTGAGATCCACAACTGGAACGAAGCTGTTTCTGCTTACCTTTGTGCGCTGCAAATCGAACCGGATCTCCCCAACATTTACGCCAAGTTAGGCGATGCTCTCATCAAAAGAGTGCCGTCAGGTTTAGATCCGGCAACGAGTTACTATCACCACGAATTGCAGCCGCTGCACGCTCCTGAATTTTACTGCGAAACAGCCCAAAAGTTTGCCGAGAGCGATCGCCCCGACGCAGCTACAGTCTTGTACTTGATGGCGTTAGAAATTCGGCCGCAAGATGCCGCAATATCCGGGAAATTGGCGGAAATTTTGCAAAAAAATGACTCTACGGGCGATCGCAGTATATTATCAGAGTTGGAGAATGACGATATTCGCGATCGCTACATTGCCCGAGTCGTCAAAAATCAGACTTTTGCAGAAGTCGGGGGATTGTGGGGCACAGTCAACGAAAAAGTATCCGTAGCAAGCAAATACGGTGCAGTTTCTCTGACAATGATTGATGTCACGCCGGCATCCGCACACATTTGGGATGATTTTCGCGATCGCATGGCAAGTTTAAATATTGCTAATTATAATTGTATCAGTCAAGATATAACTCAGATTCAGCTTGCAGAAATTGGTGAGCCTTACGATGTCGTCCACTGTGCAGGAGTTTTGTACCATCACCCCCACCCTTTGCAAATTTTAATGAGCTTGCGTCAAATAACAGGGCAGTATTTAATCTTAACTTCAGCAATTACCCAAGAACTTATAGAAAACGAGCGGGGACGCTACGAAATTCCAGCTTCTGGGGTAATCTTCATTCCCGCTTTGGGCGAAGCAGAACGAGCTATCTTAACAGCTTACTGGCAGCAGTACACCTACGGCACACCAATTCTCGGAGTAATTGATAAAGCCGTTTTTGACATCAACGACTTTGGCCCTTGGTGGTGGCTGCCTACAGCTTATGCTTTAGAATCTATGTGTAAAGTAGCTGGCTTTAAGGTTTTAGATAAAGGATTGACTTGGTACAATAACGCTCTGACTCTATTGCTGGAGATTTAAAGATTGTTCATTCAGTTGACAGTTGACAGTTGACAGTTGACAGTTGACAGTTGACAGCTTGAGGGCGACCTCTACCTAGAAGGAAGAGGATTGGAGTAATGAATCGTCTAATTTTAATTTCTTCCAAAAGGGAGAGGATTTAAACCAATTCTTTCTGGTAAACGAACAATTCCAAAAAATCCGCACAAACAAATGATAGAAAATTCTATGTCTGAGATGATTCCTAGTTCTATTTCCCCAATATTCCTACTAGAACCCAGTCTGTTTTTAATTACGAAATAAAATATACGAACCGCACCCGAGGGTTAGGATTTTATTAATTACCGAAATCCTTGCTTTATTGCTTCTGACTTCTCTTCTACATATAGCGGTTCTCAAAAAAGTGAGGTATGCGCTATGCGCTATGCCCTATGCCCTATGCCCTATGCCCTATGCCCTATGCCCTATGCCCAGTCGTACCTCATCTTTCTCAGAAAAGCTATAACTAAGCCTTATTCCATCCGTTACATCTTGTGTTACATAATCCATTGCCGAACTTCCTTCTTCCTTTATATTGGGAAAACACTCAATGAACAATCAGCAACCAGAGACGCCATTAGGAAACATTTTAGTAGTAGACGATACGCCAGAAAATCTGCGCCTGTTGTCTACAATGTTGACTCATCGGGGGTACGCGCCCCGCTGCGTGATTAATGGGCAAATGGCTCTGAGAGCCTGCAATTCTAATCCGCCCGATTTGATTTTACTCGACATAATGATGCCGGAAATGAACGGCTACGAAGTGTGTCAGCATCTGAAATCTGAACCTAAAACTCGCGAAATTCCGGTAATTTTTATCAGCGCTAAAGATGAAGTTTTCGACAAAGTAAACGCATTTGCAGTAGGAGCAGTTGACTACATCAGCAAGCCATTTCAGTTTGAAGAAGTGCTCGCCCGCATCGAAAGTCACCTTACCCTGCGGAACTTACAAAAACAGCTAAAAGAACAAAATGTGCTGCTTCTAGAAGAAATCACCAGCCGTTTAGCCGTTGAAAAAACTCTTTACGAAAAAAACCAGATTTTGCAAGAAGAAATCAGGAACCGCCTCGCCGTTGAAAAAGCCTTGCAAGAGCAAAATTTGCTCCTCCAACAAGAGATATCGAACCGCAAGCGCGCTGAATCTGCCCTCTTAAAATCTAACCAAGAATTGGCGCGGTCGAATGCCGAACTAGAACAATTTGCTTATGTAGCTTCTCACGACTTGCAAGCGCCTTTAGCAACTATTGCCAGCTACGCTCAACTTTTAGAAAAACGCTACAAAGACCAACTCGACAGCCAAGCTATTAAGTTTATCACCAATATCGTTCAGGGCTGCACGAGAATGCAAACTTTAATTGACGATTTGCTCGAATATTCGCGAGTTGGTCGCAGTCAGAAACCCTTTGAATTGGCAGATTGCAATCATGTAGTCCAGCAAGCAATTGCCAACCTACAAGGGGCTATCCGCAACGCTCAAGCAGTTGTTACCTACAGTGAATTGCCAGAGGTAATGGGGGATATTTCTCAACTGGTACAGCTTTTTCAGAATTTACTCGGCAATGCAATTAAATATCGCCACGATGCACCGCCTACGGTTTATATTACCGCTTCCCAACATGAGGAAAACTGGTTGTTTTCTGTGTCGGATAATGGGATTGGGATTGCTCCACAGCATCAAGAACGCATCTTTCAAATTTTCCAGCGCTTGCACACTCAAAGAGAATATTCTGGGACAGGTATTGGTTTAGCAATTTGTCAAAAGATTGTGGAACGTCACGGTGGATCTATGTGGGTGGAGTCGGAACCTGGTCAAGGTTCAACTTTTCACTTTACTCTCCCTTAATCGAGACATCAGGCACGCACTTATAGCGGTTATCGGAAAGATGAGGTATTGACCAATTCATTAACAATTCCCCAATTCCGCAATCCCCGAATCCTCGAATCCTCGAATCTCCTAATCTCAAATCTCAAATCTCAAATCAAATTTGTACCTCATCTTTCGCTCGAAAGGCTATATAGCGGTTCTCAAAAAAGTGAAGTATTCCCGATGCCCTCTTTGCCCCATGCCCGATGCCCTATGCCCTATTCCCGATGCCCTATGCCCTATGCCCATGAGTACCTCATATTTTTGAGAAAGGCTATATCCAGAAGCTAGATGGCAGGAGAAGCTGAATTAAATCCTATATTTTCAGGGCGAAGCTTGAAGGTAGCAGTTAAATTGCAAGTTAGAATAAAACATATTTCGCGTTGACAGCCGAGTGAATTTGTGATATAATTATAACTCTTAAACACAAGTTTTGTAGCGTTCAGTCACACCGCAATCCGATCGCCGATGTATGTGTAGGTGCAATTCGATAACTCCCCCGGAAATAAAAGATAAAATCCAAGTTAGCTTGAGACAACTTTTAATTAATAAATATTATGAAAGCAGTTTTTAACTTAGCTGTACCTCCTACGTGCTTCAAGGTTCTGTTAGTAGAAGACCACCCTCAGGAAGCTGAGCTTATTGAAGATTTGCTGTCAGGAATTAGCGGTCGGCAGTATATATTGCTGACGAAAGTAGAGTGCCTCAGCGAAGCGCAGCAGCGATTGAATCAAGAAAGTTTTGACATAATTTTATTAGACCTTTCACTACCAGACAGTCAGGGCATCGAGACGGTGGCTCGGATACAAGAGTATGGGGTAAATGTGCCGATCGTAGTTTTGACTGCCCAAAACGACGAAGAGCTGGCGCTGCGGTTGATTTCGGTGGGCGTACAGGATTATTTAGTCAAAAGAAAAATCGACGGCGAACTGTTAGTGCGATCGCTCCGTTACGCCATAGAACGCCAGAACAGTCAAGATGCTTTGCGAAAAAGCGAAGAAAAATATCGCTCGGTGGTGGAAAATTCCCTGATCGGAATTGCCATCGTCGCTCCAATTATTGACCCCGCAATTGCTGAAAATTGCAATTGGATTGAAGTTAACGACGCTCTGTGCGATTTGCTCTTATACGATCGCGACGAACTCGTGCACAAGCATTGCCTGGAGCTTACTCATCCAGAGGATTTTGAGGCCAATTTTGAAAAATTTTCTCAGATGTTAGCAGGTAAAACCGACGGTTACATCTCAGATAAAAGGTGGTTTAGAAAAGATGGCGAAATAGTTTACACGCGAGTTTCGCTGCGCTGCATCCGCGGCCTAGATGGATCTATTGACCGGATAATTGAAGTGGTGTTGGACGTGAGCGATCGCTACCGCTACGAAGCACAACTGAAAGCATCTGAAGAATTTTTAAACCACACTCTAAATGCGACCCCAGATCCAATTTTTGTCAAAGATGACCAGAACCGGTGGATGATATTAAATGATGCTTTTTGTCAGTTGATAGGGAAATCTCGACAAGAACTGATCGGCAAATCAGAATATGACTTTCTTCCAAAATCAGAAGCGGATGTTTTTTGCAGAAAAGATGAAGAATTATTGGCAAAAGATATCTGTTTGGAAACAGAAGATAAATTCACCGACACTGCGGGAAAAGAATGGATAATTTCTACCAAGAAAAGCGTTTTTAAAAGAGCTGATAACAGTAAAGTAATAGTTGGCACAATCAGAAATTTTACCGAATACAGACGGCAGCAAATAGCTCTGGAACAAAGCGAAGCTCGATTTCAAAAACTCGTAGCCAACCTGCCCGGAGTAATTTATCAATTCCGACTCTCAGCTAGCGGAGAAAAATATTTTCCTTACGTTTCTTCAGGCAGTCGGGAACTTTACGAATTAGAGCCAGAAGCAATAGAGCAAAATGCAGAATTGATTTTCAGCCGAATTCATGCAGACGATCGCTTAGATTTAGAAGCATCGATCGCAATTTCAGCCGCTATGCTGGAACCTTGGCGGCAGCAGTGGCGGCAGATTATGCCATCCGGAAAAGTTAAGTGGCTGCAAGGAGCATCCAGACCGGAAAGGCTCACCAATCAGAGCAAATCTGGGAGCAAAGGCGATATTCTCTGGGACGGTTTAGTGATGGATATCACTGAGTTAAAGCAGGCACAGACAGAGCGCGATCGCTTTTTTACTATATCCTTAGACTTGCTTTGTATTGCTGGTTTCGACGGCTATTTTAAACGATTAAACCCTGCTTGGTCAAATGCTCTGGGCTACAGCAGCGCCGAACTGCTCGCCAAACCATTAATCGAATTTATTCATCCAGACGATCGAGTAGCCACTCTAATCGAAGCGGAAAAGCTAATAAGTGGCACGCCCAGTATTTACTTTGAAAACCGCTATATTTGCCAAGACGGTTCTTACAAATGGTTGCTGTGGACGGCATCGCCTTTTAGCGAAGAAGGTTTGATTTATGCAGTGGCTCGCGATATTACTTCTCGCAAAAAAGCTGAGTCGGAACTTCAGCGACAAGCAGTCGCTATGGGCGCTGCTCATGACGGCATTGCTATTTTTAACGAGCGTAAAGAATGTATTTATTCAAACGACGCTTATCTTAAAATGTACGGCTTGGCTAGCGCTAGCGAACTGTATGGGAAGAAATGGAAAATGCTCTACAGCCGTGCTGAAATTCAATATCTTGAACGTGAAATAATCCCGGTGCTCCAGGAAAAAGGGTACTGCAATATAGAAGCGATCGGTCAGCGGCGCGACGGTACTAAGTTCCCTCAAGAATTGTCGCTGACAATGCTTGCAGGGGGCGAGATAATTTCGATCTTCCGCGATATCACCAAAAGAAAACAAGCAGAATCAGAACTGCAATCTAGCCAGCGCCGCTATCAAACTTTGGCAGAAGCATCGCCGGTTTGCATATTTCACAGTGATGCGTTTGGTAATTGTCTTTATGTGAATCAGCGGTGGAGCGAAATCACGGGATTAAATGCAGAATTAGCAGCCGAAACTGGCTGGATGAATGCCCTACATCCCGATGATGCGGATCGGGTGAAGAATGAATGGTATGGAGCAATTATTCACAAAATTCCTTTTAAATCAGAATACCGCTTTCTGCGTCCAGACGGTCGGGTAATTTGGGCGATCGGTCAGGCGATCGCCGAAATCGGAGACAAGCACGAAGTTAAAGGCTATATCGGCAGCATTACTGATATTAGCGATCGCAAACAAGCCGAATTAGACCTACTGCGGGTGACTCAAGCCGTAGAAAGCACCAGTGATGCGATCGGCATTGCTGACTTGACAGGGCGATCGATCTACCACAATCAAGCCTTTATTCAGCGGTACGGCTACACAGCAGAAGAACTGAACGCAGCGGGTGGAGCAACGGCAATTTATCCGCAAAATTCAGTGCTGCAAGAAATGTTTAAAACGATTCGTAAAGGCAAATCTTGGCAAGGCGAACTCAAAATCAAAACTAAAAGCAAGGAACTGGTAACAACCTTATTTCGCGCTGACTGTATTAAAGATGAAACTGATAATTTAATCGGGTTTGTGGGAGTAATTACCGACATCACAGACCGGAAACAAGCTGAGATGGCGCTGCTAAAGCAATTAAGGCGAGAACGCCTGGTAGTTGCCATGCTCGATCGCATTCGCTCTTCCCTCAATTTAGAAGAAGTTCTCACCGCTGCTGTCGATCAAGTGCGGCAATTATTGCAAACAGACCGCACAGTTATTTACCGCTTTAATCCCGACTGGAGCGGCACTGTAGTTGTCGAATCCGTGGCAAATAATCGAATTTCTCTCCGAGGTTTTAACAATCTTGACCCCTGTTTTAAAGATAAATTTGTTGCTATTTACCAGCAAGGCTGTATTCGAGCTATCGAAGATATTTATGGTGAAAATCTGAGCGAATGCTACATTAAAATTCTTGAAAATTTTGAAGTTAGAGCTAACTTAATAGTGCCAATTTTACAAGCACGAGAAAGCATTTACCCTGCCCAACCCACCGCAGAAAATCAACTTTGGGGACTGCTGATCGCCCACGATTGCAGCGGCCCCCGTGTCTGGGATTCCTCAGAAATAGAATCCCTGCGGCAATTGTGCGTGCAATTGGCGATCGCGATCCAGCAATCGACACTATTTGAACAAGCACAAACCGAAATAGCCGATCGCAAACAAGCAGAAGCAGCCCTAAAATTAGCTAAAGAAGCCGCCGAAACCGCCAACCGCGCCAAAAGCGAATTTCTCGCCAACATGAGCCACGAACTCCGCACGCCTTTAAACGGGGTTTTAGGTTACGCTCAAATCCTCAAAACCGACAGAGACTTAAGCTGCGATCAACAAGAAAGTCTCAGCAATATTCAACAGTGCGGTCAACACCTGCTGATGTTAATCAACGATGTTTTAGACCTTTCTAAAATCGAAGCTAGAAAAATGGAACTCTACCCGGAAGAGTTAAATTTTCTAAATTTTACGAAAAACATTGCGGATCTGTTTCAGATGCGGGCAGATCAAAAAGGAATTTGTTTCAATTACGAACAAGTATCGCCCCTGCCCACCTGCGTCCAAGTCGATCAAAAAAGATTGCGCCAAGTTCTGATAAATTTACTCAGCAATGCCGTTAAATTTACTAACAGCGGCGGAGTAACTTTCAAAGTCGGCTATGTCGGCACAGAGGCCTGGAGTCGCAGCCAAGGAGAAACATACGAATTCTCGCTTTTGAGTTCTGAACTCAAAGAAAATTATCTGCGCTTTTCCCACAATGCGATCGCAGCTAAACACGCTTTAAAAATCCGATTTCAAGTCGAGGATACCGGGACAGGAATAGACAAAAGCAAGTTAGAAGAAATATTTTTGCCGTTCCACCAAGTAGGAGGCAATACCTTTGTTGAAGGTACGGGTCTCGGACTCTCGATCAGCCAGAAATTAGCTAAACTGATGGGCAGCAAAATTCGCGTCAACAGCACTTTCGGAAAAGGCAGCACTTTCTGGCTAGATTTAGAATTGCCCGCAGCCAAACGCTACTTAGAGGTGTCTCCTTTGCGGGAAAAACGCTGGCTGGTCGGTTTTGTGGGCAATAAGCGGAAAGTGCTAATCGTGGACGACAATCAACTAAATCGCGATTTGTTGTGCAGGATGCTGGGGCGTTTGGGATTTGAAGTTGCAGAGGCACAAAATGGTCAAGAATGCCTCTACAAAGCAGTCAAATTTCAACCTGATGTGATTTTAATGGACTTGCAAATGCCTGTAATGGATGGCTTAGAAACTACAAGGAGACTGCGGCAGTTGCCGGAATTAAAAGATGTCGTGTTAATCGCTTTGTCAGCTAGCGTTTTCGAGTCGGCGCAGCAAGAGAGCATCCTTGCAGGGTGCGATGATTTTCTTCCCAAGCCGATCGAAGCAAATCACTTTTTGGAACAGTTGCGCGTGCATTTGGGACTAGAATGGATTTACGAGGAATCTCCGGAAAACCAAAATTGTAAAACTCCCAGTTTGTCACCAGCATCTGATTTTCCTGCTTATGCTGCTCTGTTACCTGCGGCTTCTGAGTCGGTAGCAAAAATTGTGAAACTTGCGGCTATGGGCGACATTGAAGAAATTTTTGAGGAGAGTGCTAAGCTGGAAAGTTTGGAACCAAAATTAGTGCCGTTTGCCACGAAGCTCCGCCAACTTGCTAAGGGATTTCAGCTCAAACAAATTCGGAATATTTTACAGCAGTATATCGATGGTTAGTAGTTATTAGTTATTGGTTATTAGTTATTGGTTATTAGTTATTGGTTGTCAGATCCAATCCCTCCGCTACGCTGGGCCCAATCCCTCCGCTTCGCTTCGCCCAATGCGTAACTCATGTTAGTGAGAAAGGCTATATAATATTCTGTTGTTTCACTGTAACAGCCAACCAAATAAATCTCCTACTGTCAGTTGCAATTCCCTGGCAAAAGATGGCACGGGCAATAACTGTTCCGGTTCGTCAAACACCTCGGTTGATTGAGCCGGCCGATATACAAAAACCGATCGCTCTTCTGGATCGATTAACCAACCCATTTGAGTTCCGTGTTTGAGAGAATGTAAAATATTTTTAGTAACTTTAGTTTGGCTTTGGTCAGGGGAGAGGATTTCAATTGTCCAATCCGGGGCGATCGCAAACACATTTGCCACACCGCCATTTTCGTTACGGGGAATGCGCTCCCAAGTGAATACAGTCACGTCGGGAACGATCGCGCGACCGCCAAAAACACACCGCAGTTCGGGAAATGCTCGCGCCACCTTTTGAGGTTTGAGAGCAGCATTAGCAGCACTTGTCAACTCGCCTTGAATTACACTATGTTCTCCTTGAGGCATGGGTTTTTGAATGATTTTACCGTCAATGTACTCGCTGGCTGGTTTGGTTTCTGACAACTTCAGAAACTCTTCGAGTGTCAAAGATTTTGGCAGGGTTTGTAGCATCCGATTTTACCTCTAAAATAGGAGTTTCATCCGCTATTTTACCAAAAAGTGCCCGACTCGCGCGGGTCTACTTACTTCATTTTTTCTGCTATATAGTAGTTCTCAAAAAAGTGACGTATGCCCAATGCCCTGTTTGGCCGATGCCCTGTTTGCCCGATGATAATATGAGAGACAGTTTTTTGAGAGATTTGGGATTGAAAATACTTTGCCTCAGTAACGGCCACGGAGAAGATGCGATCGCCCTTCGCATCTTGCGAGAACTGCAACAGCACCCGCATCCCCCAGAAATAGCCGTGTTTCCGCTAGTGGGCGAAGGGCAAGCTTTCGCTCAACTAGAAAACGCCTGCATCATCGGCCCGGTGCAGCGGATGCCTTCGGGTGGCTTTATCTACATGGACGGAAGGGAATTTTTGCGCGATGTCAAAGGCGGGTTGCTTCAGTTGACCCTAGCTCAGTTTAAAGCTATCCGCGCTTGGGTGCGATCGCCACAACAGTCTGGAAATCACAAGCCAGCAATCTTAGCTTGCGGAGATATTGTACCGCTGCTGTTTGCTTGGCTGGGCGCCGCGCCCTATGCCTTTGTCGGCACGGCCAAGTCGGAGTATCACGTGCGGGACGAGCAGGGGCCTCTGGCTGGCAAATCCCGCCCGTGGGCTTGGAAGATTTGGTCGCGATCGGTTTATTTCCCTTGGGAGCGCTGGTTGATGACTAGAAAGCTCTGTAAAGCCGTTTTTGTCCGGGACGCCCTCACCGCCGAGACTTTAGAAAAGCTGGGAATTCCCGCCTACAATCTCGGCAATCCCATGATGGACGGACTCGAACCGGAAAACCCCGCCCGTTTTTACGGCCCTGATGCAGAGTTTCGGGAAATGGAGCGATCGCTCGTCATCACCTTACTGCCCGGTTCCCGAGCGCCGGAAGCCTATGCTAATTGGCTGCTAATAGTAGAGGCTGTAGCCGGAATTTTGTCTCTGTTTGGCGATCGCAAATTGTTATTTTTCGGAGCTATTTCTCCCGAGTTAAACTTAGAAGCTTTGCGACCTAGTTTAGAATTTTTCGGCTGGCGTCAAGACGGCGAAACTAAAACCCAGCGGCGAGAAGGCAGTATTTTGCGACCTCCTGTTTCTAGCGCTCAAGAAATTAGGAAAGAATCTCCTAATTTGCTATTGCCCTTGACTTTTGTGCAAAGAAAAGCCACGATGATTTTAACTCAGCAAAGTTTTAACGATTGTTTGTACCAAGCCGATTTAGCGATCGCAATGGCCGGAACCGCTACAGAACAATTTGTCGGTTTAGGAAAACCGGCGATCGCCATTCCCGGAAGCGGCCCGCAATTTACTCCCGCTTTTGCCGAAGCTCAAAGTCGCCTCTTAGGCCCCTCATTAATTTTAGTCAAACATCCCGCCGAAGTTGCCGGCACCATCCAGTCTTTGCTTCGCGATCCCGACAGGTTGCAGCTAATCGCTGAAAATGGCTGGCGCCGCATGGGAGAAGGCGGTGCATCAGCCAGAATTGCCGAGTGTTTAATTCAACGGTTCGGCGAATCCAACAATTCTTAATTGTCTGGAATACACTAGGAATACAACAATATTGTCTCCCTACTCAATATCTTTAATTGCACTTTATTGAAAAAATATTGTTCGCTAATTACTAACTTCCGTCGTTCGTAGTGAGGACTTCAGTCCTCCGATTGGATGCGGACTCGCAGGGAGCATCTCATTTTGGTAAAAAGCATTTTTTCTTTGAGTGCGAGCTTAAGAGCTCGCGAGTATAATACCCGCGAGCTCTTAAGCTCGCACTACAAATGCAAAACTGAGATGCTCCGGGAGCATCGGGAGCATCTCAGTTTTGTAAAAAGCATTTTTTTTATTGTAGTGCGAGCTTAAGAGCTCGCGTATTGTACAATACGCGAGCTCTTAAGCTCGCACTGTTGTAAATGCAAAACTGAGATGCTCCCAGCGTACCTACCAATACTGCACTCGCAGACAATTTCAATTCGCCGTTTCTTCCGAAGATAAAACCCAGAAATCAGCCTAAGAAATTTTAAAATCCGACTTCACCAACACACCCGGTTCTCGCTGCATAGGAAGCACATCTAAAGTATCTAATTGCGCGCAATATTTTAAATCTTCAATCACACCCAAACCCAGGAGGCGCTGGCCGTGACTGGCTTTTTCCAACAATTCATGCAGCCGATCTTGCCAGTGCAGATAAAGAGCGATCGCCCCAAACACTTCATCGTTACCAGCAAAATCGATCGCAGGAATACCGCTTTCTGCTAAAAGACTTTGGGCGATCGCACCAGCACACACCGTATCCTCCAACGAATAACTCCCTTCCCAACCAGAACCCACAATCCAAATACTTTCCGGCTTTTTGCTTAACAGAAACTGCACCACAGATTTGCGGTTGTTCAAAGCCGCCGTCAACACCGTAGCAGCATCTTGCACTCGTTGCAGAGCCCGAGTACCGTTAGTTGTGCTGATAAAAATTCGCTTTCCAGTCACCTTTTCTGGCGGGCAGTCCAGCGGCGAATTCCCCATGTCAAAACCGTCAACTTTCGCGCCACCGCGCTCTCCGGCGCGAATCCGCTTGTCTCCAGGCCATTTTTCGCTCTCGGCCATCAGCTTATCTAAGTCGCTGAAAACTTGCACAGCTTCCGCCCCATTATTCAAGGCCGTCGCCATCGTCGTAGTCGCCCGCAGTACATCAACTGCGATCGCGCAAGCCGGCATCTTGTCTGCTGGCGTAAGTTCCGGGGTATGGTAAATAAAAAGCTTCACTTTTGGGGCTACCTGCAATAAATCCTCATACGTAATAATAATAGAATTTGTACCCTGAGCGTAGTCGAAGGGCTTTCTTCCTTCTTCCTTCTTCCTTCACCGAATAGCCGGGTTTGAAGCCCTTACTCATGAAGGCAGATTGTGATAAAAACGGAGTTTAAATCTCCGTTCTTATCAATTCGCTGTCAACTGTCAACTGTCAACTGTCAACTGTTTAACCATATGTCAAAACAGCTCAATTCAAATCCCGCCCCCGCAGCCATTACCGCTCCCCTTGGACTTTTGGTAGGTTTCACCTATCCTTTTCGAGCTTTCACGCTGATTTTGCAAACTCCCAAGCTGTGGACTTATGTATTAATTCCCGTCGTCCTAAATTTTTTAATTGGTATCGGTCTTTATTTAAGCTTGCTATTTCCTAGTTTGGCAGGCATAGACGTTTTAGTTGCCGATTTGTCAGTCAAATTTAATGATTTAATTGCGAGTTTGCCAGCTTGGCTGAGCTTTCTTGGCGTCTTAACAATCGGTTTCGGCTGGCTGCTGCGCGTACTTTTGGTTTCAGGACTTTTGTTAATAATCGGGTTTTTATTAGTCCAGTTTGGCGTGATTTTAGGTTCGCCCTGGTACGGCAAATTATCCGAACAATTGGAACTTCTGCGGAACGGTCAATTGCCCGCAGAAGCACCAATGAACTTGGCGAGTATTTTTCGGGATCTACAAATGGCGATCGGCTTTGAAATCCGAAAACTACAACTTTTGTTCAGCATCGGGATACCGCTCCTGCTGCTGAATTTTCTCCCCGGCCCCGGCTCTATTCTTAGCAGTTTAGGAGGCGTAGCTTTGGGCGCGACTATTGTCTGTTTGGACTTTTTAAATGCACCTTTGGAGCGGCGGAAGCTACCTTTTCAGGATAAATTTGAGATAATTCGGGCGAGTTTGCCGGCTAGCGGGAGTTTTGGTTTGGTTTGTTTGGGTTTGGTGAGCATTCCCCTGTTGAATCTGTTGGCGATTCCACTGTGTATGACGGCGGGGACTTTGTTTTTTTGCGATCGCATTTGGCCCGCCCGCTTCGCCACAGAAGAAACCAACAGCCCGACCGAATCTAACATAACAACTTAGGATCGCAAATTAAATAATTTACACTCTTGAAAGTGGGATGGGCGTCCCGCCCGTCCTTTCTGGACGGGCGGGACGCCCATCCCACAAGAACAATAAAGATTGTAAGTTATTTAATTCTCATTCCTTAAAAACTAGCGAGATGCTTCTACTTTGCGCCGAATGCCTTCTACCTTCCGCTGACTCTGGGAGTTAGAACTCAAAAACGGGCTTAAAAAAATCCAACTAACGAAAAAGAAGGAAGCTGTAAATAGCTGGACAATATCGATCGCGGACAGATATCCGTCAGACAATAGTGCAATACTTCTATCTGTCAGCCCGAATATCCAAGACAGAATCCCAAACAGCCAAATGCCTTTTTGGAGCATTGGCAAAAATGCTGAAACTTCGGAGTTTTGCTGCTTGTTCATTGATTTAGCCCTTGTTTGCGAAGAATCTGGTTAACCGAGCACCCCAAGGGCTTAAGGATTTTTGGTCTCCTCGGATTCCCTTTGTTATCTATATGTTAAGAAATGTTTCCCAATATTGCAATTTGCCCCTGGAGGTATTTGCACATCTATCTCAGGAGGTAGTCGCAGCGTGAAAAATAGGTAAACTTTGCTACACTTTTGCAGGAAGCGCGATCGACCTCTCACCACGAGTCCGCTCTTGGCATTAGTGCCACTCCTTGATATAGTGAGTGATAACTTTTTCGATTTTCGATTTTCGCTTTTTGCATAGAAAATCAAAAAGTTGGAAATGACTTACTATGTATGGGTTTAAAGCTTGCCAACAGTTGCATTATTTTAGGAAAATGGTGTCACAACTTAGGTAAAAAACTCTGAGACGCAGAAACTGGGTTTTTTCACAAAAATCCCACCAGACAACGCGAGGGATATCGGTTGAAAAACCGATGAAAAACCAAAGTAATCAACCCGCTGTCCGTTAGACTTATCAAAGACCGAAATCAAAAGAATATGTTATTTAACAGTATTGAATTTCTAGTATTTTTTGCAATTGTTTTCACCATATATTATTTCCCTCCCTTACAAAAACTGCAAGTTCCCATCCTCATAATTGCCAGCTTCATATTTTACAGTTGGAACGCTCCCGCACTGCTGTCAATCCTGCTCCTCTCAATTGCGATCAACGCTACAGCCAGCTTTCAAATTGCCAGAATTTCAGACAAGAAACAGCGTTTTTTTTGGGCCTTATTAGGAGTAGTTCTGAATGTATTAATTTTGAGCTTGTTTAAATACGCCGGTTTGCTCACTAACTTTGTTGCAGATGTTTTTAATATTGCTCGAACCGAAGGCAGTATTGCTTATTTATTCTTAAAATTACCTCTGCCAATCGGTATTTCTTTCTACACCTTTGAAGGCATAAGTTTAGTGGTAGATGTACTGAGTCAAAAAGATAAAAGCGAAAGCGAAACAGAATCCCACGCTTACGTATCACCCAAATTTAGCCAACACCTGCTCAATACTTCATTTTTTATTAGCTTTTTTCCCAATTTACTCTCAGGCCCTATTTTAAAATCCAAGACATTCTATCCCCAGATTGAGCCTAAATATTTAAAAGACATTTCTTTCAATTTCATTTTTAGATCGCTCACAGTCGGCTACTTCCTAAAAATGGTCGTCGCCGACAACTTAAAAGACTATACCTTCTGGATCAGCTTTCCCTACTACCAAGGATTTGGAACTATTACCAACCTGACGCTGCTGTTCGGCTACTCAATCCAAATCTTTGCCGATTTTGCCGGTTACTCCTTAATTGCGATCGGTTTAGCAGCGGCTTTGGGCTACGCAATTCCCGACAACTTCAACTTTCCCTACATCTCCCGTTCCCTCTCCGAATTCTGGAGAAGGTGGCACATTTCCCTATCAACTTGGCTCAGAGATTATCTATACTTTCCCCTAGGAGGAAACCGTAAAGGAAAAATCAGAACTTATCTTAACTTAATGACAGTAATGACTTTAGGCGGATTGTGGCACGGTGCTGCTTGGAGTTATGCAGTTTGGGGAATTTATCACGGATTTGGTTTAGCAGTAGAACGCTTTTTTGGGTTCGACAAATCCAAAAATAAATCCCCAGAACCCAATTCAGCAGAAACCAAACCAATCTGGCAGCAATTATTATTTGACAGCGTTAGCGTTGTAGGAATTTTCTCTTTTGTTTCCTTCGGATGGCTGCTTTTCAAACTCCCACGATTTGAAGAAGCAGTTGACTTCGTAGTTACTTTAGTTCGCAACTATAAAGTCAAGCCTGGTTGGACTCACATTATTCCGACGCTAACTTTTTCCCTACCAGTAGTAATTTATCACATTCCTCATTTTCCCACTTGGCAAAATCTGATGAAACATGATTCACTTAAAAAAAATCAAAAATTCTGGAGTATTTATCAAGATGTAGCTTTAGGAATTATGCTAGCAATGATATTCCTCAACAGTGGCAGCTCGAAACAATTTATTTATTTCCAATTCTAGAAGGTGTTCAATGTTTATAAAATACAAGTTGCGATCTATTCTGCGCCCGGTACTAATTTTCCTGTTTGTAATAAGTTTTTATCAAGTTCTCGTCAGTGGCGGAGTGTTGCCAGCTTCTGACGGAGTTAGCCTGATTCAAAATAATATTGTCAAAGCTCAAAGGTATGTATATGATGATTCCGATCTGAAAATTGTCATGGTGGGTAGTTCTCTATCTGCCAACCTTCATGTTACAGACATTGGAAAGGGCGTAAAGAGCATAGCTTTGGGGGGAGGATCGAGCCAGACGGGTTTAGAAATAGTTAAAAAAAGTAATAGCAACCCTCCGATTATTTTGGTAGAAATTAACGATACTATTAGTCGCACAATAGATAGGGATTTAGTTGAATCTTTGTACAATCCTGTTTTTTATTGGATGCGCCAGTATTTGCCAATACTGAGAGAAGAATATCGTCCAGTTAGTATTTTTATACATTCGTTAAAACAACGCTCTAAACAAAATCAAAAAGCAACAAAAGAGGCACTAGATAGCGGAGAGGCTCGCAATCTTACTCCGGAATTATCGCAAAAAGCTATCCAAACAACAGTTGACATTCAAAGCCAACCTTTGTCTAAAAAAGATGCAGAAGATATCAAAAAAGAAGCTGCTGTAATTAGAGCTCAAATCGCTGAAATCAATAAAAATAGCGGGGCAAAAATAATTTTATTTGACATTCCTCAAGAGTCGCGAGTTGACGCTGCAATCAGGAGAAAACAAGTCCGAGAATTGACTAAAAAGCTGTTTCCGTCCGATCGCTTTGAGTGGTTGCCCCCCCCGCCCCCGCGAGAATGGCGCACCAATGACGGCATTCACTTGATCCGCAGCGATGCTAGGGATTTTGCCAAGTTTTTGAGTCATAAATTGTTGGGCTAGTCAGGGCGGGGACTCTTGGCATGGCCCCTCCAAAGGAAAGGTTGTCATTCTATTTGAAGTATGTCATACTACAAATGTCTGTGATGTCAGCTTAAAAATCGTAAGGTTTGCAGTCAGGACTTCAGTCCTCAAAGCCCTAAAAGCCACACGAGAAAGAGTTTGACGATCGCCCTGCAACCATACTCGACGTGACTTCAGCATCAATAATTTAGAACTATGGCACGATTAAATCAGATTATCGCGATCGAGAAAGGCATCAAAAGCCGATCGATCCAAGAACTAGCAGAAGCCCAAAAAGCCCTCCAGAAGCCCGCCGTGCTTTCGGGAATCTCCCGCACGTACCGCCCCAAAGACGAAGAAGGCGAACAACTGCCGCCCGAGTCCAAAAAAGTCGAAGTCAAAGCCGAAGAGATTATCCGCAAAACAACAGAAGTTTTGACCAAACTCTTCGACGTAACCGCAACCAAAGACTGGACAAATTGCAGAGCCCGTGCCGACGTAACTGTAGACGGAAACGTGCTTTTGAGCCAAGTGCCAGTCAGCTATTTACTATTCATTGAAAAGCAACTGTCAGAGTTGCAAGCATTTATCAAAAAACTTCCTGTTTTAGATGCTTCCGAGACTTGGAACTTTGATGCTTCAGCCGACTGTTGGGCAACAGAACCGGTGCAAACTCTCAAGACTTTTAAAACTCCCCGCAATCACGTTAAAGCTGAAGCTACGGAACACCATCCGGCTCAAGTGGATGTCTATTACGAAGATATTACGATCGGCTACTGGCGCACTGTCAAGTTTTCTGGAGCTTTACCAGCGCAGCGGATCAATGAGTTGCTGCAAAGGGTGGAAATATTGCAGAAAGCTGTGATGTTTTCCCGCGAAGAAGCTAACAATTCTGAAGTTGAAGAACAGAGAGTAGGAGAGCGAATTTTTCAATTTATTTTCCGCTAATAGCTTGCTTTTTTGATAGTTATGGTTTAAGATATAAACAGAGTACAAGTTCAATCTCAAACTTCAACTTAAACCGTACAACTGTGACAGTACAGGTTCGACTCCTGTCCCTTCAACCTAATAATGAGGGGTAGCCCAAATTGGCAGAGGCAGCGTTGCGTACAAATTCAATAGCAAGTTATTACTCTAAACTCAGCATTCACCGCCGATCGCCAAAACGAATGTCAGGAACAATCAGGTCATCGAGGTTGCTGGTTCAATTCCAGCCTCCCCAACCAAACACTGGGGAGTAGCTCAATCGGTAGAGCGCGATGATATTAATCTTAAATCCTTGACTTAAATGTGGTAGCGTGTAAAATGGCCGGTAATAGAAACCCAGTAGTAAGGTCAGAACTACTGGGTTTCGCGCTAATAATTGAATCAATCCGTTAAATCCGTCAGTCCAGGACGCATCAAGACAGATGAGTTACTGTATCAATCCTCAATGCGAACAACGGGAAAATACTGCTGCTACTCAAAATTGTCAGGCTTGTGGCACGGCTTTACTAATTGCCGATCGCTATCGTATCATCAAGCCAGTGCGATCGCCCAATCCCGCACGCCCCACAGACATCTTTGAAGTCCAAGATTGGGGAACCGGGGACAATGAATGGGGAACACTCAAGGTGTTAAAAGTCTTGAAACATACACACAATCCCGATTTACTTCGTTTGTTTCAACAAGAAGCGCGGGCATTAATTTGGCTAGCGGGAAAGGGAAGAGTTCCCCAAGTCGAACCAGACGGTTATTTCCAGCTTAAATTCCCCCATAACTCGCAGCAATTGTCTTGTTTGGTGATGGAAAAAATTATTGGCGAAAACTTGGCAGAATTTCTAACTAAACATCAGTACATTTCTCAAACATTAGCTGTTGATTGGCTGCAACAAATGCTCTATATTTTGGAGGCAATTCACAAATATCATTTAGTGCATCGGGATATTAAGCCATCCAACTTGATGCTTGCAGCGGATGGGAAATTGCGATTAATTGACTTTGGCGCAGCAGCCGAAGCAGACACGGATACCGCACCCATAGGTTCTGCTGGATACTCCGCGCCCGAACAAATTGCAGGTAAAGCTGAAGTGCGATCCTCTTCGAGGGCTTCGCTAACGGACTTTTTCGCTTTGGGCCGTACTTTTGTACATTTATTAACGGGTTTGCAGCCGATCGACTTTCCCGTCAATCCAACAACAGGTAAAATAAATTGGAGAAATCAAGCTGTAGGCGTTGACGAGTTGTTCGTAAGCTTGATCGACCAATTGATGGAACCGCTACCCGAAAACCGACCTGAAAATACCCAAGTTATTTTAGAAAAACTCAAAAATATTAACCTTTTGATTACCGACGCAGAACCGAAGTAACAATCACCGTGATCGTGGCACTAGCAATCAGAGTAAAAGCAAGCTGCACAACCCATTGAGTCGCTTGCTGGTAGTTGGAAAATCGATCGTTGAACTTCTCGACATCAGTCGCTAGGTGGTCAACACGGGTTGATAGGCTGTCTAATTTTTCGATTACATCTGTCAGTGTTGGTTCGGTGGATGGTGTGTCAATCATCTCTGGTTTCTCAACTCAATAATTCTATGATACCAGATCGGAATTGCCGAGCGTAAAAAATAGTAAGGTGCGCCCCATCTACAATCTGCAAATTTCATCGAACATTTCATAGTGACGCACCCTACAAGTTGATACAACACAGTATAGTCTTTCGATTACCTGCACAGAACCAATGCCCAATTCCCAATGCCCAATTCCCAATGCCCAATTCCCAATTCCCAATTCCCAATTCCCCAATTCCCAATTCCCAATTCCCAATTCCCAATTCCCAATTCCCAATTCCCAATTCCCAATTCCCAATTCCCAATTCCCAATTCCCAATTCCCAATTCTCAATGCCCAATTCCCCAATCAATAAATCTCTTCCAACCGGCGAAAATCACGCTCAACTTCCGCCCACAAAGCCCGATTGTGAGGGTCAGTTTTCACCGCCTTTTTCAAATAAATTCTCGCTTTGTCAACCTGCTTTTCTCCGATCAAATGCCGTCCCCAGCGCTGATAGGCGATCGCCTGCCACTGTCGCACCTCCCGATCTTCGGGCATCCGCTGGGCCAAACCCTCAATTAGGGCGATCGCCCGCGGGAACCTCTGATATTTCAGCAACTGTTGCAGTTCAAAATAAGCATCTTTTTTTAACTTGTCTTCCGCCGCCGACAGATCCTGCTTATCTTCAGTGGGTTGCTGTTTCCGAGTCACCTTAACTGCTTGCGGTTGAGCTTTCACCGCCTCCGCTGGCGCTGTCGGAGTCGGCGGTACAGTTGAATTGGCAACTTTCGATTCCGCAACATCGGCGGGTGCAATATTCACCAGGAACTTATAAGCCTCAGTAATAGTAATAAACTTATTCTTAGCCTGTTCGTTTCCCGGATTCACATCGGGGTGATACTGTCTGGCTAACTTTCGATAAGAGGCCTTAACTTGCGATAAACTCGCACCAGATCTTAGCCCTAACTGTCGGTAATAATCTGCAATATCCATTTAGCATGAATCAAGTTTTCTAATACCATTAAATATGGCAGAATCCTTAAATGTAAAGATTCTGCCAAAATTTACCGCGAACTATGGTAGTGCGAGGGTTGTCCGCACTACTACACTATCAAAACCACTTACCAGAAAGAATTGGTTTAAAGCCTCTCCCTTAAGCGGGAGAAATTAAAACAAGACTATTCATTACTCAAATCCTCGGACTTGCAGGTCAACTGTCAACTGTCAACTGTCAACTGTCAACTGTCAACTGTCAAGGACGATCTTCTACCACTTTGTCGATCAAGCCGTATTCCTTGGCTTCCTCGGCGGACATGAAATAGTCGCGATCCATGTCTTTCTCGATTTTCTCGATCGGCTTTCCGGTATTTTTAGCATAGATACCGTTGAGTTGGTGGCGCAAGCGCAGAATCTCCTTCGCCTCAATCTGAATATCCGTTGCTTGTCCCCGCGCGCCCCCAGAAGGCTGGTGAATCATGATCCGCGAGTGAGGCAAAGCCAACCGTTTCCCCTTCGTACCAGCAGCCAGCAGGAAAGAACCCATCGAAGCAGCCAAGCCCACACAAATCGTCACCACGTCGGATTTAATGTGCTGCATGGTATCAAAAATAGCCATGCCTGCCGACACCATCCCCCCGGGGGAATTGATGTACAAAATAATATCTTTGCCCGAATCTTCCGAATCGAGATACAGCATCACCGCGATGATTTGATTGGCAATTTCATCGTCAATGTCCTTGCCCAAGAAAATAATCCGTTCCCGGTAAAGGCGATCGTAGATATTAATCCACTGAGTATCATAACCACCCGGCATTTTGTAGGGAACTTTTGGCACACCTATAGGCATAATTCGGAACTCCGTTTAGTTGGTAATTGGTAATTGGGAATTGGGAATTGGGAATTGGGAATCGGTAATTGGGAATCGGTAATTGGGAATTGTTAGTCATAAAAAAACTATTGAATAACTAATTCAGGGTAGAAACTACTA
This sequence comes from Microcoleus sp. PH2017_28_MFU_U_A, assembly GCF_020738035.1. Taxonomy (NCBI): domain Bacteria; kingdom Bacillati; phylum Cyanobacteriota; class Cyanophyceae; order Oscillatoriales; family Microcoleaceae; genus Microcoleus; species Microcoleus sp. PH2017_28_MFU_U_A. The sequence continues at coordinate 94,590 of NZ_JAEQCX010000035.1, read as the reverse complement.
GCCATTAACCCTTAATTTTTACTCATGCCACATTCCCCATTCCCCATTCCCCATTCCCCATTCCCCATTCCCAGTTATACGACGGCCGCAGAAAGGGCTTTCGGCAATTCTTCCGAACTTTCAAGAACGCGATCGATCAAACCGTATTCTTTCGCTTCATAGGGCGTCAGGTACAGCAACCGATCCATATCTTTAGTAATTTTGTCGATCGGTTGGCCAGTACAGCTTGCAAAAATATCGAGCATCGTCGCCTTATTTGCCAGCACTTCCTTCGCCCGAATTTGAATGTCGCTGGCTTGACCTCGCGTGTAAGCCTTGGGTTGGTGCAATACAATCGAAGCGTGGGGCAAACTCGCCCGAAAGCCCTTTGTACCAGCCGCTAACAGCATCGCAGCCATGCCCATTGCCGAACCGAGACAAATAGTCTGCACGGGCGGCTTAATGTACCTGATCGTGTCGCAGATAGCGAAGGCTTCGGTTTCAAAGCCGACGGGTTCGCCACTGTAACCAGAAGTGCCGGTCGAGTTGATATAGATTTTGATCGGCTTATCCGGGTCTTCGTACTGCAAGAACAGCAGTTCAGCGATAATCAGTTCTGTTACCGCAGGCACCAGAGGCATACCCAGATAAACGATCCGCTCCTTCAGCAACAGGGAAGGTAAATCGGGAGGGGGAGTTCGAGAGTTGCCCTCTCCGTAGTATTGCGATTGCACGGCTTTAATGGGTGTGTTCATGTTTGTTTTTGCCTGGGGACACCCACCATACTTCGGCTACGGCTCGCTTGAGCTAAGTCGAAGGGCTCAGCACAAGTATCTGTACTCAGCTTGGTGGGACGAAGAAAGGAGGGCAGAGTGTGTGCCTTTCCTCAAAAGAATGGGGTTGTTGACAACCGAAATGTTGCCTGAACTCATGGAGTTATTCTTAAAGAAATAGTAACGCAATCTTTAGGTATCCCGCATGAAAGTTAGTTTGCTCCCGGTCTTGAACGACCCCAACCTTGATGCTGCTGCGCCATCAACCCAGCGCCAGCTAGCCGTTTCAGTGTCGGCGACGGCAAGCGCGATCGACTCCAGCGTACCTTTAAACCTGTGCCTGATTCTCGATCACAGCGGCTCGATGGGCGGACGCCCCTTGGAAACCGTCAAACAAGCCGCCGGACGGTTGCTGGACAGGTTAAAACCTGGGGATCGCTTTTGTGCGGTGGCTTTCGATCACAAAGCCAAAGTTCTCGTCCCCAATCAAGTTGTGGGAGATCCCGCCAGCATTAAACGGCAAATCGAGCAATTGCGCCCCGCTGGCGGCACAGCAATTGATGAAGGGATTAAGTTAGGTATTGAAGAGTTGGGGAAAGGCAAAAAAGAAGCAATATCTCAGGCGTTTCTGCTGACTGACGGCGAAAACGAACACGGCGACAATAACCGCTGTTTGAAGTTGGCGAAACTGGCCGCTGAGTACAACATGACTTTAAATTCTCTGGGATTTGGGGATAACTGGAACCAGGATATTTTGGAAAAGATTGCTGATGCCGGCGGCGGTGCTTTGGCTCACATTCAGCGTCCAGAAGATGCGGTTGATGAGTTTGGCAAACTGTTTACTCGCATCCAAGGTGTAGGTTTGACTAATGCTTATTTGCTATTTTCGTTGATGCCAAAAGTGCGGTTAGCCGAACTAAAACCGATCGCGCAAGTTGCCCCGGATACGATCGAATTACCGGTGCAGCAGGATGGCGATCGCTTTATGGTGCGTTTGGGAGATTTAATGAAGGATGTAGAGCGAGTAGTTTTGGCTAATATTTATATTGGACAGTTGCCGGAAGGTACGCAGGCGATCGGGCAATTACAAATTCGCTATGACGATCCGACAGTCGGTGAAGGTTTGCTTTCCGATCCTGTTGCAGTTTCGGCTAATGTCCTAAAAGTTTATCAGCCTGCACTTAACCCGATGGTGCAGCAGCACATTTTAGCTTTGGCTAAGTACCGCCAAACTCAACTCGCAGAAACTAGGTTACAACAGGGCGATCGCGCTGGTGCGGCCACGATGCTACAAACGGCTGCTAAAACTGCTCTGCAAATGGGCGATAAAAGTGCCGCAACTGTGCTGCAAACCTCTGCTACTCGTTTGCAGTCTGGTGCAGAATTGACGGAAGCCGATCGCAAGAAAACTCGCATTGCTTCTAAAACTGTATTGAAGTAATATTATTTTCGCTTAATTGCGATCGGCAGCATTGTTCGTAGTAAGGAATGCAAGTCCTAATTTACTAAAAGCCTTAGAGAGGACTAAAGTCCTTACTACGAACCGGTTTATAATGTTTGTACCACCTATCGAGAGTGCTTGTATGAGCCAGACAATATCTGATAAAGTACGCTGGACTACCGCCGATTTAGAACTCTTACCCGATAACGGCGATCGTTATGAACTTATTGATGGAGAGTTATTTGTGACTAGAGCACCGCATTGGGGTCATCAACAGACTTGTGGCAGATTTTTCTCTGTGCTTGATACTTGGTCGATGTCTGCTGGTTTAGGACGAGCAGCAATCAATCCAGGGCTGATTTTCACAGAGGCTGATAACGTCATTCCTGATGTAGTTTGGGCGAGCAATGAACGCTTGACCCTCTTGCTAGATGAAGCCGGTCATTTAACCGCCGCTCCTGAGTTAGTGGTTGAAGTATTATCTGCTGGTACAGATAATGAAAGAAGGGATAGAGATTTGAAACTCCGACTTTATTCAGTGCGGGGAGTACAAGAATACTGGATTGCTAATTGGCGGTTGCAGCAAATAGAGGTTTATCGCAGGGAACAAGCAAGTTTAAGATTAGTTGCTACGCTGTTGAGAAACGATCAACTTACTTCACCTTTGTTACCTGGTTTTAGTTGCTCTGTAGCTCAGGTTTTTGCTTAGACTTATGAAATATTTGTACAGAGCGATCGCACTTTGCGGATTTGTTACCGTTTTGGGTGGCATATCCCCTGCCATTTCTACTCAAAATTCACCAATATTCATCGTTCAAAATTCGGCTGAAGACTTATTTAACAGCGGTTTAGCCAAGTCAGAGGCTGGAGATATCCCAGGGGCGATCGCAGATTACACCGCAGCCATCCGCCTCAACCCCAACTACGCCAAAGCTTATAACAAACGCGGCATCATTCACGGCCGCTATCTCAAGGACTATCCAGCAGCCAAAGCCGACTTCGATCGCGCCATTGAAATTAACCCGAAGTATGCCGATGCTTACTACAACCGTGCCAAAGTCCGCTATTTATTAAAAGACAAACCGGGCGCGATCGCTGACTACCAAAAAGCAGCCGAATTTTATCAAAAAGACGGCAAGACAGAAGATTATCAAGATGCAATGAAACACCTGCACAGGCTGCTACTATAAATGTTTTGGGAAATAGGGTATAATATCACCACAGCTTTAAAAGTTCAGATTATGACATTAAGTAAAAGCTACAACTACGTCTCCCCAGAAGACTATTTAGAAGGCGAAAAAATTAGCCCGATCAAACACGAATACCGACAAGGAGAAATCTACGCAATGGCGGGAGCAAGCGATGCACATGAAACAATTTGCATCAACCTCGTCAACTTGCTCACAACTCACGTTAGAGGTAGAGGTTGTCGCATCTACGCAGGAAACATGAAAGCCAGAATTGAAGAGGCAGATGTATTTTACTATCCCGACATCATGGTTACTTGCGATGAAAGAGATAGAAGCCTTCAATACTTCAAACGCTACCCGCGCTTAATCGTAGAAGTTTTATCTCCCACAACAGCAGCATTCGATCGCGGAAATAAATTTGCCGACTACCGCACCATAGAAACTTTACAAGAATACGTAATTATCAATCAAGAAAACATCGGCGTAGAATGTTATCGGCGCAACCCAGAGGGCCGTTGGGAACTTTATCCTTACGGTGTTGGCGCAGAAGTTCGCTTGGATAGCGCAGATTTTGAATGCCCGATCGCCTCAATTTACGAAGATGTTTTAGAAATGGGTTAAAATAGTCGATCGCACAAACACCAAACATTCATCTGCGTTCATCAGCGGTTGAACAGTCGAAATTCACCCCGTCAAAAAATGCCTGCAACTTCCACCGTCACCGTCACCGTACCCGCCACAACTGCCAACCTCGGCCCAGGTTTTGACTGCATCGGCGCCGCTTTAAGCCTCTACAACTCCTTCCAATTCTCTCTCCTCGAAACGTCAGCAACCGAGAAATTGCAAATTACCGTTACGGGCGCGGAAGCTGCCAAAGTCAAGACAGACGACAGCAATCTCGCTTACCAAGCCTTTGTCAAGTTATACGAATACCTCCGTCAATCCCCCCCACCAGTCGCGATACATATAGATATGCAAGTACCGCTGGCGAGGGGTTTGGGGAGCTCCGCTACCGCTATTGTCGGCGGGTTGGTAGGGGCGAATTGTTTAGCCGGCAAGCCTTTGAGTCAGGTTGATGTGATGCAGTTGGCGATCGAACTTGAAGGACATCCCGACAACGTTGTCCCCGCTTTACTCGGAGGCTGTCGCCTCGCTGCTAGCAATACACCCCCCCAACCCCCCCTTAGTAAGGGGGGGCTAAGAGAACAACTCCCCCTTAGCGAAGCGGGGCTAAGAGAATCACCCCCCCTTAGCAAGGGGGGGCAGGGGGGGGTTTCCTGGCAAATTTGCGACATTCCGTGGCATCCTAATATTGTGCCCGTGGTAGCGATTCCCGATTTTGAACTTTCTACAGCCGAGGCGCGCCGAGTTTTGCCAACAGATTACAGCAGGGCTGACGCGATTTTCAATGCCGCACACCTGGGTTTATTGGTGCGGGCTTTGGCTACGGGCGATCGAGATTGGCTGCGCTGCGCCCTCCAAGACAAGATTCACCAGCCTTACCGGCGATCGCTGATTCAGGGATATGAAGCGGTGCAACAAGCTGCACTGAATGCAGGGGCTTGTGGGATGGTAATTAGCGGTGCGGGGCCGACGCTTTTGGCTTTAACGGATGTTACTAATGTTGATACGGTTGTGAGGGAAATGGCGGCTGCTTGGGGGGAGTTTGGGGTGAAGGCTGATGTCAGGGCGATTTCTATTGATACTCAAGGTGCACAAGTCTCCAGTTAATTAGTCGTAAGGTGTGTACCCTTTCGGGTAAACGCATCTTAAAAATTCGCCATCATCTAAAAATATTAAGACTACCTATGATTGACAGTCCATAAACCGCTGAAAAGCCGGCCTAATGGAATCTGTGTTACAAAAATAACAGAAATCTTCTATGGGTAGCTAAGTTATGCCAGTTCGCTTCATCAACGATCGCTATGCTATATCCTCCAATCCGCGATCAGGCGGGATGGCTGATGTCTATCGCGCAAGAGACTACGATCAGGAAGAACGGCTGGTTGCAGTAAAAGAATTCAAACACGGGCAGATTGAAGCAGATATTCTAGCCGAGTCCTTCAAACGTGAAACCCAAGCCCTGCAAGAGTTGAAGCACCCCGGAATTGTGGAACTTCTCGATTTTGGCAAGGATGAAACTACGGGTAACTATTTTCTCGTCTTGGAGTGGATGGACAAGGATTTGGCAACTCTTCTGAAAGAATCTCCTCCCGACGGTTGGGATTCATTTTGGAAAGCGGTAGCGTTACCCGTGTTGGAGGCTCTGGCTTTTTCCCATAATCGCAGAATAATACACCGCGATATCAAGCCCAGCAACATTTTAGTGGGGAGTGACGGTCAACTCAAACTTGCTGACTTTGGCATATCCAAGCTTAAGGGCTATTTGCAACCAAGCATTACTCTCAAAGACTTTGTATCGCGTACATTCACTCCGCCAGAAACCGACGATGGTTCCTATACCTACACTCGCGATATCTACAGTTTTGGTGTATTGGTTCTAAAGTGCCTGACCAATATTGAACTCACAGATCATAATAGTATCCCCAGCGCACTGAAAGCGTTTAATGCACCACCTGAAATCCTTGAAATAATCGAGCGTACTGTTTCTCTCTATCCAGAAGAGCGTCAGCCTAATGCAGAGGTACTGCTAGCTCAACTTAATGCTATTCAAGGGAAGACAAAAACAGGAGTAATTAAGAAGCCTCCTTGCTTCCTTAAGCTTATACCAAAGTGCTTGAACAGACTTAAAAGTGAAATTGAGATTTATTCTGAAGTTGAGATCGAGAATCTTATCCTTGACGATCTCAATAATGAATCGGGTTGTGGGATTCGTCCCTATAAATTTAAGGACGACGCAGACGATTCATCTCGTGAAGATCATTACGAAATTTATGGTGTTTCCTATCGGTATCACATGAAGGTGGATCAAAACCGAGGAAATCACCTAGTTATTTTCAATGCTTGGTCTACTTCCTACTCGCAACTGGAACAGCGTCGAGAGCGTGCTTGGAATCTATCCTACGAGTTCAAATTTGGAATGCCACTGAATTCATATGAAGCAAAAGAGGTTATTCAGAAGCTACAGGATTCAGTTATAGAGCATGAAGCCAACTTAAAAGAACAAGAAGATGAAAAAGAAAAGCAACGGATATTCCAAGTTTGGTGGGATATTCTCAGAGCCAAGACAGATTGGGAAAAAAACCGAGAGAAACCGATTAAATACACAAGCGTTACTCGTGAGGGAAACCGCGTTATCTTTGAACTATCAGAACTTCCAGAAAATGACATAGCTGGACAACCCCGCCATGTGACAAACCCAAAAGGATTTAGCATCTTGGGGGGAGATATTGAGCAGGTCATCAGTGACAGATTGACTCTTTATGTTAAATATGGAGAACCAGACAGACTCCCACAATCTGGCGAGTTACGCTTTGATACTCGTGCTGCTGAGGTTGCCCTAAATCGACAAAAAAATGCCCTTGATGCGATTCGATTTGACCGGGGAGTACGCTCAGACATTCGCCAATTACTCGTCAATCCTCAAGAAGTTCGTAATCCTAAAGTAGAGGTGGATGTCCAGTTTGTTCAACCTCTCAATGAATCACAGCAGGAAGTTGTTAAAGCTGCACTCGCAACAGAAGATTTTCTGATTGTTCAAGGTCCACCAGGTACAGGAAAGACAACATTTATTACAGAAGTTGTTCTGCAAACTCTTAAAACTAATCCTGATGCTCGAATTTTGCTCAGTTCACAAACTCATGTTGCACTAGATAACGCCCTAGAACGGATTCAAGCTAAAAATCCTAACTTGAAGTTGGTGCGACTTGGTAACCATGAACGGGTATCAGAGAATGTTCATTCGCTCTTACTCGAAGAACAGATGGAACAGTGGCGAGAGGGTGCAATTGCTAAAGGACAGGAATTTATTGATAATTGGTCAGCGCAACGAGGTATTTCTCAGCATAACAGTGAAATAGCCACACTATTTCAAGAAATGAAAACTCTGGTTACAAAAATTGAAAATCTCAGAGGAGATGTTAATATCTGGAAACACGATTTAGATGAAATACTAGCAATAAATTACAACCCAGAAAACCCAGATTCATTGTTGGAAACTAAAATCCCCAAGGATAAGCTAGAGGAATGTCAGAGTATTGAAGCTGAAATTAGTATCCTTCGTAAACAATTAAAAGAAGCACGAGAGCAACAGAAGGAAAAATCAAAGCGTCTTAAAGAATTAACCGGAAGCAGTATCAATAAACTTTTGAGACTTTCGGTTCAGGAGATAGAAGAGCGGATAAATCAACTAATAAATCCAAATGCACCTGATGCGAAGATGCTCCAACGGCTGATAGCTATTCAGGCGGAGTGGTTCGATCAGTTTGGTCGAAATGAGAAATTCAATGCACCTTTGATTAAGCGATCGCAAGTGGTAGCCGGAACCTGCATCGGAATTCCTAGAGATATTCAAGACATAGAATTTGACCTGTGTATTGTTGATGAGGCTTCAAAAGCTACGGCGACAGAAGTGTTGGTTCCAATTGCGCGATCGCATCGCTGGATACTTGTTGGCGATCCCAAACAACTCCCACCATTTCGAGATGAAGCTAGCAGAGATTCTGACTTTCTGGACAAATACGACCTAACTCAAGAGGATATCCGAGAAACCCTGTTCGATCGACTGCTGAGAACACTCCCAGATGGCTGCCACAAGATGTTAACAATTCAACATCGAATGGTTGCACCAATCGGCGATCTGGTCAGTGAGTGCTTCTATGATGGTCAGCTAAAAAGTGCCAGGACTGACTTAGATCAGCATCTTCGCAGTGTTTTACCACAACCTGTGACTTGGTTAACAACAACCAAACTTCAGAATAGTCGCGAACAGTCTGCCAATTCTAGCTTTAACAATATTTGTGAGGTCAATGTCATAGTTCAGTTTCTCAAACAGCTAAACCAGACGGCAGTAAAGGCGCAGAAAAAATACAGTGTCGCTGTATTGACGGGGTATGCAGCACAGCTAAAGTTGCTCGATCGTAACCTTGCCTCAGAATTAAACAATTGGCAAGCATTAACAGTTGAGTGTAATACCGTGGATGCCTTCCAAGGACGCGAAGCTGATATTGCAGTGTACTCTGTGACTCGTTCTAACAAAGAAGGTAAAGTGGGTTTTCTGCGCGATGCAGAACGATTAAATGTGGCTTTATCCAGAGGTAAAGTTGGCTTAGTAATCGTGGGAGATCATTACTTCTGTAGAACCTCACATGACAACCCATTACACCGAGTTTTGGATTACGTTGAAAGTCACCATGAAAATTGCGCCCTAAAGGAGCTTAACTTATGAGTTCAGAAGAATCAGTTTTTCTTACTCCAGAAGAACTACGCCGCTATGACAATCGTACAGGCTTCGATTTAGTTAGCTGTAAAGAAGTCGGATTGCCAGTTTATAAAATCACTGTTCTAGCTCTAACCCAACTCCATAAACCGATTCCCCCTATAGAAGAATATGTCTTGAAAGCTATTAATGCTAGTTTATCCTCAGAAGTGGATATTGCTGGATTTCTTGGTCTCGAACCGTCTATCGTCAGGGATGCAATGATAAATTTAAGGATGAGTGAGGATATTGACCTTATAGCTCCTGATGACTCTCTGATGCAAGTTTGGAAGTTGACCAAAAAAGGTGAAGGAACGCTCCGCGATGCCAAAATTATTGTTCCAGAGGAGCGAACATTTGATATCAACTTTGATGGACTCCTACGGCATCCTCGCTGGTACGGGCGATTGGAATCACGTTTACTCAAGCAAAAAGACTTGCGTAATCAAGAAATTATAGAAATTGAACCATCTCCGAAAAAGCCACCCGAACTTTCCGATCTTAAACTCAAAGATGTGGACGCAATTATTCGCCAGATTGAGGGGGCAAGCAAAGCCAAAGTCAAGCAAGATAGAGACCTGCTAGCCTTGAAAGCTATTGAGCGTAGACAGAGATTTTTTCAACCTGCATTGGCACTAATCTATAAAGCAAAAGATAGTGATGATGTTCAGGTTGCCTTCGGTATTGATGGTGTCCTGTCCACTGAACATGAAGCCGCTTTCGCCCGTTCTAATGGAGTCAAGAAACTTAAAATATTAGAGACGATAAAAGAAAGCGCACCACGGAAACTAGCTGAAGAAGTTTTAGGACGTGAATTCATCGATCAAAACCCTATTCCAAATATTGAAATCGTCAAAGAAAAAGTATTTACGGCTCAGGCTGAACTACAAGCCCAAATTGAGACCACACAAAATCGGATTGAGCAGACTAATAACGATGAAGAAAAACGTCTTCTAACTCAGCAGCTTCAAGAGGCTTTACAGCGAATAGAATATCTTGAAAATCAACTTAAATCAGAACTAGCTTTGCTGCCTATTCGTTTTCTAGAAGTATATGAACACCGTCCACTGCTCGAACAGGCTCTTAAAGAGAGCCAAGAACGTCTGATGATTATCTCGCCTTGGATTCGAGCAAGTTCTGTGGATAAAAAATTTCTCCAAGAGTTTGAAAATCTCCTCAAGCGGGGAGTACAAGTTTTCATTGGGTACGGTTTGGGAGAAAATGATGATAAAAAGTACCAATCTGATATCCGGGCTGAGAATAATATTCAAAAATTAGCGAGTCAGTATAAGGATAATTTCCGGCTCAAGCGCCTTGGAGATACTCATGCAAAAATCCTCATTTCTGATGTGAAATTTGCTGTAACGACAAGTTTCAATTGGCTTTCCTTCAAGGGAGACCGCGATCGCACGTTCCGGGATGAGCGGGGGACGCTGGTATCTGACCCCCATAAAATCGATGAACTGTTCGATAGCTATAGGTCGCGATTTAAAGATTGAATGGTCTCGCTTCCACAAAGTTAAAACCTTCTTCCCTCTTCCTTCCTCTGCGGTGGGTTAAAAATTTTAGTGATTTTGAATACAATTCCCGACTCAACAGTCGATCGCACTCCTCAATTTTGTCTGGGGATCTAAAGTTCACCTAAAGTTCCATGCCCGATCGCAAAACCCTCCCTAAAATAGAAGTTGCAGGACTATCGGTCTCATCGCCGATTCAGGAACACCTGAAAAATCCCAAACTAGCGAGCCACAAGACAGGGAGAACATCAAAATCATGGTAAACGCGCCGACAGGGGAAGCCCGCCTAGGCCAAACCGAGCAGGTACAAGCCTTAGACCGCGATTGTACGACTCTATCCCGTCATGTACTCCAGCAACTGCACAGCTTTTCAGCAGATGCTCAGGATTTGAGTGCCCTAATGAGTCGCATCGGATTGGCTGCAAAGTTGATCGCAAGGCGACTCAGCAGAGCCGGGTTAATGGAAGATGCTTTAGGGTTTACAGGGGCTGTAAACGTGCAGGGAGAATCTGTCAAAAAGATGGATATCTATGCTAATGAAGTGTTTATCTCGGTATTCCAGCAAAGTGGACTTGTTTGCCGTTTGGCTTCCGAGGAAATGGAAAAACCCTACTATATTCCTGAAAATTGTCCGATCGGGCGTTACAGTCTGCTCTACGATCCCATAGACGGTTCTTCCAATCTTGACATCAATCTCAATGTCGGCTCCATATTCAGCATCCGCAAGCAAGAGGGGGATGATGAAGACGGTTCTGCTGCCGATTTGCTCCAACACGGGCACAAACAAATCGCTGCCGGCTACGTGCTGTATGGGCCCAGTACCATGCTGGTTTATTCGATCGGGCAAGGCGTTCATTCATTTACCCTCGACCCCAGTTTAGGCGAGTTTATTCTATCAACCGAAAACATCAAGATTCCAGATAACGGCCCGATCTACAGTGTCAATGAAGGTAGCTTTTGGCAGTGGGAAGAATCTTATCGGGATTACATTCGCTACGTACATCGAAATCAAGGCTACACTGCTCGGTACGGCGGGGCTTTGGTGGGAGATTTTCACCGGATTTTATTTCAGGGAGGCGTGTTTTTGTATCCCGGAACCGTGAAAAACCCCGATGGCAAATTGCGTTTACTCTACGAGTCGGCTCCTTTGGCGTTTTTGATGGAGCAAGCCGGAGGGCGCGCTAGTACGGGTATTCAAGACATCTTGGACGTGGTGCCGACTAAAATTCACGAGCGCACGCCTTTGATTATTGGCAGTAAAGAAAATGTAGCGTTGGTTGAGTCTTTTATTAAAGAGCGATCGCGCAATCCCATAACACTTGAAGAGTGAAGGAAGAAGGAAGAAGGAAGAAGGAAGAAGGAAGAAAGTTTTAACTGCCAATTCCCCATGCCCGATGCCCAATTCCCGATGACCAATTATCAAATTTTAGGAGTTAAAGATCATGACAGAAGCGACAAAGAATCACCTGTTAGAAATCAAAGAAATTGGCCAGAGCATCTGGATGGACAATTTGACCCGCAATCTGATCGAGTCCGGCGAACTCAAAAAGATGATTGAAAGTCGCGGGCTGCGCGGGATTACATCGAATCCGGCCATTTTTGAGAAGGCGATCGCGGGTAATGTGATTTACGACGCGGATATTGAAGCGGGCATCCGGGCTGGCAAATCTGTGCTAGAGATTTACGAATCTCTGGTATTTGCAGATATCCGCAACGCTTGCGACATCTTCGCCCCGGTTTACGCAGAGTCGAAGGGTTTGGACGGTTACATCAGTATCGAAGTGCCACCGACGATCGCGAATGACACAGAAAGTACAATTAGCGAAGCCTTGCGCTATTATCAGGCGATCGGCAAACCAAATGTGATGATCAAGATTCCCGGAACTGCTCAAGGTTTGCCCGCCGTAGAGCGAGTCATCAGTGAAGGGATTAACGTTAACGTGACTTTGCTGTTCTCGGTTGACAGCTACGTCGAAACTTTCTGGGCGTACATTCGCGGTTTGGAAGCGCGGGCAGCTAAGGGTTTGGATGTGAGCAACATCGCTTCTGTTGCCAGTTTCTTCTTGAGCCGGATCGACATCAATATCGATGGCAAGATTGACGAGAAACTCAAAAACGTCACAGATATTTCCACCAAAGCCAAACTGGAAGCAGTGAAGGGGAAAATTGCGATCGCCAATGCCAAGGTAGCTTACCAGAAGTATAAAGAGATCGTCGCGAGCGATCGTTGGCAAGCATTAGCAGCAAAGGGAGCCGAAGTGCAGCGACTGCTGTGGGCGAGTACCAGCACTAAAAACCCCAACTACAGCGATGTGATGTATGTGGATGAGCTAATCGGCCCCGATACGGTGAACACTTTGCCACCGAACACCGTTGAAGCTTGTTTCGATCACTGCGATGTCGCGCCCCGGATTGAGAATAACGTTGCAGAAGCTTACAGTCTGATCGAAAGTCTCAAAGATCCCGACATCGACATCAACTTGGACAAAGTGATGGAAGACTTGCTCCTGGACGGGATCGAGAAATTCGTCAGCCCCTTCCAATCCCTGATGGATTCCTTGGAAGAGAAAGTTAAGAGGCTCGCACCCGTATAGTTCGCCGATTTGGTATCGGTAAGGGCAGAAACTCTCAGGAGTCTGAACACATAATCGTTTTGGCTCCTGAATCCTGATTAAATGCTCGTCCCCAATTATTGACGCGACTGAGATTATGGAAAATTTGTGTACGAACGTACACAATTCCCTTGTCACAGAATATTTTGTGTACGAACGTACACAATTCCCTTGTCAAAGAATATCAAGTCCGCAAATTCCTGATTTTTCATACCTGACTGCTAAAGAAGTGTTATGTTAACTCCCCATACCATTCAACAAAGCGAGGAAGTCAACGCCCAACTGGATATCGCTGAACGGGCGAGGCTTCAACAACTCGAATCGATCGTAGAACAAGGACTTCATACTTTTTACGAAGTTGGCAAAGCCCTTGAGGAAATTCGGGAACAAAAACTGTACCGGGAAACCCACAAGAATTTTGAGGCTTATTGCCACGAAAAGTGGGGAATCACGAAACGAAGAGCTTATCAGTTCATTGACGCGGCTGAGATTATGGAAAATTTGTGTACGAACGTACACAATTCCCTTGTTAAAGAATATCAAATCCGCCCATTAAAGGGATTGCCCCCCGAGGTACAGCTAGAAATTTGGCAAGAAGCAGTAGAGTCATCGCCCAACGGGATTCCTACTGGTGCAGCAGTTCAGCGTTTGGTTGAACAGCGATTTCCATCGCTAGGAAGCGGGCGAACTCCCAAGGATACTGCTTCAGAATTGGAAAAATTGCGATCGGACAATCAACGCCTCAGACAGCAAATCCGAGAGCAAAACAGAGAGAGGGATCGGCGTGCTGCTGCTGTGGCGTTGGAAATGGAGCAACTTCGAGCCGAAAACAGGCAGCTAAAAGCTGAACTGCGACAACGAGATAAAGATTGGGAAGTTCGACTAGCTGCTGAAAGGGTTAAAATCCGGGCGGAAGTTATAGCGGAACTCAGAGAGGAAATCCGGGCGGAAGTCAAAGCCGAATATGAAGGGCAGATCAACTCTCTGACCCAGCAATTAGCAGAAATGACGGCAAATTATCATGCTGTACTGGCAAGATTAACAGCACTAGAACAAGGAAAATAAATGGTAACGATACTTGAAAATCCACTGCGGGTTGGTTTGCGAAAAGAACGGATGCCGGAACCGCAAATTCTGGTGATATTTGGAGCTTCCGGCGATCTCACCCAGCGCAAACTGGTACCAGCAATTTATCAGATGAAGCTCGATCGGCGTTTACCACCAGAAACTACCGTCGTGGGTGTGGCCCGCCGTCCCTGGAGTCACGATTACTTCCGAGAACAAATGCGGGAAGGCATCGAAGAATTTGGCGGCGGTATTAGCAATGAGGAATTGTGGCAAGATTTCGCCAAAGGTTTGTACTACTGTCCCGGCGACATTGATAACCCCGAAAGCTATCAAAAACTCAAAGCTTTCTTAGCCGAACTCGATGAAGAAAGGAGAACCCGCGGCAATCACATCTTTTATCTGTCCGTTTCTCCGAACTTTTTCCCAGAAGCAATTCGGCAACTGGGCGCAGCTCAAATGCTTGCCGATCCAATAAAACATCGCTTGGTAATTGAAAAACCCTTCGGCCGCGACTTGAGTTCGGCAAAAGCTCTCAACCGTGTGGTGCAGCAGGTTTGCCAAGAACAGCAAGTTTACCGGATCGACCACTATTTGGGTAAAGAAACGGTTCAAAATTTGATGGTGTTCCGGTTTGCGAACGCGATTTTTGAACCGCTGTGGAACAGGCAATTTGTGGATCACGTACAAATTACGGTTGCAGAAACTGTGGGCGTAGAAGACCGGGCCGGTTACTACGAATCCTCTGGGGCGTTGCGGGATATGCTGCAAAACCACTTGATGCAGATTTTCTGTCTGACGGCGATGGAACCGCCAAACTCCCTCGATGCTGACAGCATCCGCACCGAAAAGATGAAAGTTCTGCAAGCAACTCGCTTGGCGGATTTGAATAACTTAGAGTTTTCCGCGATTCGCGGTCAATATTCCGCAGGGTGGATGAAAGGCAAACCCGTGCCGGGTTATCACGAAGAACCGGGGGTTGCTCCCAACTCGACAACGCCGACTTTTGTGGCGATGAAGTTTATGATTGACAACTGGCGATGGCAGGGAGTGCCTTTCTACCTGCGGACTGGTAAGCGGTTGCCGAAAAAAGTTAGCGAAATTGCAATTCAGTTTCGGGAAGTGCCGCTGTTAATTTTTCAGTCGGCGGCCCAACAAACTACTCCTAACGTTTTGACGATGCGGGTGCATCCCAATGAGGGGATTTCGCTGAGGTTTGAGGCGAAAATGCCGGGGCCAGATTTGCGGACGCGGACGGTGGATATGGATTTTAGTTATGGTGCTTCGTTTGGGGTGACATCTTCGGATGCTTACGATCGCCTGTTGATTGATTGTATGCTGGGCGACCAAACTTTGTTTACCCGTTCTGATGAAGTGGAAGAAGCTTGGCGGGTGGTAACTCCGGCGCTGATGGCTTGGGAATCTTCCAACGACCAAAGTTTGGTTCCTAAATATGAAGCTGGTACTTGGGAACCGGCAGAAGCAGAATTAATGATTAACAGAGACGGCCGCAAGTGGCGACGACTTTAAAAGTCAATTGTCAGTTGTCAGTTGTCAGTTGTCAGTTGTCAGTTGTTAGTTGTCAGTTGTCAGTTGTCAGTTGTCAGTTGTCAGTTGTCAGTTGTCAGTTGTTAGTTGTTAGTTGTTAGTTGTTAGTTGTCATTAGGTAAGAGTTGCTAACTTAAGAATCATCAAGGACTAATTTAGTAATCCTAATGTTCGGGAACTCTTGCGTGATAGCAGTTGTGACCAATGACCAATGACCAATGACCAATGACCAATGACCAATGACCAATGTCCGATGCCCGATGCCCGATGCCCGATGCCCAATGACCAATAACCAATAACCAATAACCAATAACCAATAAGAAAGGAGAAAAAACCGATGACGATGACACCGATGAAAGCTCCGCCTCTGGTTTCGCTGCAAAACCCTAAAGATGTGTCGATCGACCAAATAGAGGCAGAACTGAGTAAAATCTGGGAAAGTTACAGAGAATCAGGCTCGAAGGGCGATTTTCCGATCGCGACTAGGGCAGCAACTTTTACTTTTGTCGTGTACGAACCGGAAGAAACCCAGCAATTATTGGCGGATCTGGGATTTTATGACGGGCCTGTCGATGGTATTAGCGGGCCGATGACGGCATCTAGCATCAGGGCTGCTCAAAAAGCTTACGGAATGCCCAGAAGTGGCAAACCTAGCGCTGAATTGTTGGCGATGTTGCGCGAAGAAGTGGCTCGCAAAAATGCCAAGGGAGAGCTTTTGGGTTCGAGTGGCTTGGGTTCCGGGGGTTCGGGGGTGGCTGATGCGATCGTAGCTGCGAATCCCTGCCGGATTATTGCTCTGTGCCCGACGGCGGGAGAAGATACGGGCGTGCAGGCTCAAGTGGCTGCTTACTGTCCGGTGCACAAGCGCGGCAGCGGCAATCTGATCTGCTGCGAGTATATTACGCTGCGGGGTACGGAAGCTGCTCTGGAACGGGTGAGCGCGATCGTGACAGCGCTGACGATCGCGGATTTGCCGACTTTGTTATGGTGGAAAGCGAATCCCGATGCCGATCGAGGTTTGTTCCAGCGGCTGGCGGCAACTAGCAGTTCTGTGATTATCGACTCTAGCAGTTTTGCCGAGTCTGAAGCGGAATTGCTGTTGATGCAAAGTCTGATCGAGGAAGGAATTCCGATCGCGGATTTGAATTGGCGCAGGCTGGCGGCGTGGCAGGAGTTGGCTGCCGAGGCCTTCGATCCGCCGGAACGTAGGGCGGCAATTCGGGAGATCGATCGAGTGACGATCGATTACGAACAAGGCAATTCTACTCAAGCGCTGATGTATTTGGGCTGGCTGGCGAGCCGGCTTCAGTGGCGTCCGGTTGCTTTCAAGCAAGAAGAGGGCGATTACCAAATTAAGCGCATTAAATTCGCAGGTGCGGACGAACGGGTTGTAGAAGCCGAGTTAGCTGCGATTCCGATTGCCGATACGGGCGATGTCCCCGGCGATTTAATTGCTCTGCGTTTAAATTCTACGAACGAGAAAGCGGCCTGCGGTACGGTTCTGTGTTCGGAAACGGGGGGCTGTATGCGGATGGAAATGAAGGGAGGCGCTCAAACCGATCGATTTAACCAAGTGACTCCTCTGTTCGATCAGGTGACGGAACAGTTGCTGGGCCAGCACTTGCAGAGTTGGGGCCGGGATATGCTTTACGAAGAAAGTTTGGCAGTGACAGCTCACTTGCTAAAATTAGCTAAGCGGTAAAAACAAGTTCGGCAACGGGCAATTTATTAGTTAAGATTCAGTGGGGCAGGCAACGTCTGCCCTACTTTTCTTCTCTTTTCTTCCTTCGCGCTCTTCGCGTCTTCGCGGTTCATTAAATAGATATTATTCGATGGGCAATACTCAGATGGATTATGATTGCATAGAAATAATTAAACCGCAGAGAACACAGAGAACGCAGAGAGAGAAAAGAGATATGAATTAGATATCAGAATTTGAGCGATTATCAATTGTCAGTATTTTTTATGATTAATCTAGGGTTATGACTTTAGTAATTGCGGGCGAACGCAGCGGGGCGGGAAAGACTACTGTAACGATCGCCCTTTTAGCTTATTTAATCCGCCAGGGCTTGAACGTGCAATCTTTTAAGGTCGGCCCTGACTACATTGACCCGATGTTTCATGCTTTTGTTACTGGCCGCCCCTGTCGGAATTTAGACCCAGTTTTAACGTCTGAATATTATGTGAAAAAGTGTTTTTCCCGTCACATTCAAGATGTTGATTGTGCCTTGGTAGAAGGGGTAATGGGTTTATTTGATGGGGTTTCTCCAAAGAAGGAAGAAGGAAGAAGGAAGAGGGAAGAGGGAAGAGAGAAGAGGGAAGAAGAACAAAATTATCCTATTTCCTTTGCTTCTACGGCTCATGTTGCTTATTTGTTGAATTTGCCGATATTGTTTGTGATAGATTGCAGCCGGCTTTCTGGTTCTGTGGCTGCGATCGCCCACGGTTTTCGTTCTTTTAACCCAAATCTTAATTTCGCTGGTTTGGTGCTGAATCGGGTGGCGAGCGATCGACATTTGGAGTTGCTGACAGATGCTCTCAAACCGCTCAATTTACCGATTTTAGGGGTTTTGCGTAGGGATGAGGCTGTTACTATTCCCGATCGACATTTGGGTTTGATTCCGGCCCAGGAGTTGCCGAATCTTCATCGTGCGATCGATAAATTGGCTGATTTAGCTGCTGCTAGTTTTGACTGGGAGAAACTTTTGCCTTTGTTGGCTGCAAATCTACATGGGGGGGGTGAGGGGTCTGAGCAACTTTTGGGTAGATACAGTCTCCCTTATGAAATTGTAACAGAAACAGATGATGTTGTCAATTGTTTGGAGGGGAAATTTGGAGTGAGGATTGCAGTTGCGCGCGATCGGGCTTTTAATTTTTACTATCAGGACAATCTTGATTTGTTGGAAGAGTTGGGCGCCGAGTTGGTATTTTGGAGTCCGTTGGATGACTCGGTTTTTCCTGAGAATGTGCAGGGGTTGTATTTTGGCGGTGGTTTTCCCGAAGTGTTTGCTGGGGAATTAAGCGGTAATGTTTTAATTCGGGATGCTGTCAGAAGTGCGATTTTTTCGGGAATGCCGACTTATGCGGAGTGCGGCGGTTTGATGTACTTGTGCGATTCGATTGTAGACTTCGACGGGAATTCTTGGCAAGGAGTGGGAGTTTTGCCGGCTGTGGCTGCGATGGGAAAGCGTTTGACTCTGGGATATCGAGAAGCTGTGGCGGTGGGAGATAGTTTGGTGTTAACTGCGGGGGATGTGGTTTGGGGACATGAGTTTCATCGATCGCATTTAACAGTGGAACCAACTAATCCAATTTATCACAGTTGGAGGTACGGCAAACGGGGAGAAGTTGAGGCGGTTGCTGAAGGTTGGGGGGTTTATGGGGTGCACGCTGCTTATTTGCATTTGCACTGGGGTGCGAACCCTGATATTGCGGTTCGTTTTTTGCAGCAGTGTTCTAATTTTGATTGTAAGGGTGTTTTGGGCGATCGAGTGAATTAGATTTTTTTAACCGCAGAGGGCGCAGAGGGCGCAGAGAAGAGAGATAGAGGAGTATTTGTATTATGTTTTTGATGAAATGAGTGAGGAGGTGTTGGGATTTATGAGTACATCAGTTTCAATGAAGCAATTGCCGGCACAATGGATAACATCGGAGAATTTTCGGAGTTACGGTCAAGTTATTTCTGCGAGTTTTGATGGCAAGTCTTTTGATGATGAGGATGCTAAGTTAAATTTGCAAAATGGCATTCCTAGATTTTACATTATGCGGTTGCACGAGAAGGGTCGCAAGTTTGGTAAAATTACGCGGCACGTTGAATGTACTCAGTGTTTGGGTTCTCTGGAAGGGAAGGATTGGTTGATGGCTGTTGCGCCTCCTGGGGATAGCGATCGACCTAGTTTGGAGGATATTGTTGCTTTTCGGATTCCGGGTGATTGTTTTATTAAGTTAGATGTGGGGACTTGGCACGCGGGGCCTTATTTTGATGCTGATTTTGTGGATTTTTATAATCTGGAGTTGAGCGATACTAATGTGGTTGACCATTTTAGCTTTGATTTGGTGAAGCATCACAATCTGGAGTTTGAGATTGTCTAATGTTGGTGATTTGTCGTTGCGCTTTCTTCCTGGTGATTATTTTTCGTTATGGGTTGTTTTTTTGAGTAAGATTTTTTGACCGCAGAGGGCGCAGAGGGCACAGAGGAAGAGATGGAAGAGAAAGAAATAAATAGGATGTGTGAACAAAAGTATAGCATGGTTCTGCGCCGATGTCGTTTGTTGGGTGCGGGCGATCGCGAAACGGTGGATATTGCGATCGATGATGATACAATAGTTGCGGTATCGCCGCGCATATCAGGAATGGGCGAACAGGAAATCGACATTCAAGGCAATTTAGTTAGTCCTCCGTTTGTGGAGTCGCACATTCATCTCGATTCTGCTTTGACTGCGGGGAACCGCGATGGAATCAAAGCGGCACTTTGTTTGAGGGAATTCAAATTTGGGGTGAACGCAAGCAAGGTTTAACTCTGGATGATGTCAAAAAACGGGCGATTGAAACTTTAAGGTTGCAAGCATCTCAAGGGATTTTGTTTGTCAGGAGTCACGCTGATGTTAGCGAACCGACGCTGACTGCTTTGCAAGGACTTTTGGAAGTACGAGAAGAAGTCAAAGATTGGATGACTTTGCAAGTTGTGGCTTTTCCCCAAGACGGGATTTATGGGAGTCCTGGAAACGACAAACTTTTAGATAAATCTCTGGATATGGGTGCGGATGCTGTGGGCGGGATTCCGCATTACGAGTTGACACGGGAAGATGGAGTAAAATCGGTTCACCGCATATTTGAACTTGCAGAAAAATACAATAAATTAATTGATATCCACTGCGATGAAATCGATGACGAACAGTCGAGATTTTTGGAAGTTGTAGCAGCTTGTGCGATTAGAAGCGGTGCGGGTTCGCGGGTGACAGCCAGTCACACGACAGCTTTCGGTTCCTACAACAATGCCTATGCTTTTAAGCTGATGGGAATTTTGCAAAAATCCCACATCAATTTCATCGCTAATCCTTTGATTAATATCACTCTGCAAGGGCGTGCGGATAGTTATCCCAAACGTCGCGGAGTGACGCGGGTTAAGGAGTTGTGGCAGCATGGATTGAATGTGAGTTTGGGGCACGACTGCGTGCAAGATCCGTGGTACAGTTTGGGTACGGGAAATATGTTAGATGTGGCTCACATGGCGGTTCATGTTTGTCAGATGACGGGAATGGCTGAGATTGCAGCTTGTTTTAATATGGTCACTGTCAACGGTGCTAAAACTCTCTATCTGGGAGATGATAATTATGGGATAGATGCGGGGAAACCTGCAAATTTGATTGTGTTGGATGCTGAGGATTGTTATGATGCAATTAGGAGGCGCGCTGCGGTTCGGTATGTGATTTCGCGGGGTAAGTTGCTAGCGGAAACTGTCCCAGCAAAAACTTGTTTTTTCTGACTGTCAACTTGCGGTTTTTTTTAGTAGTGCGCTGTACAAACAACAACTTTATCGATATAAAATATCAAGGGTTTTAGCTGGAAAAGCAACCTTGACTAATATCGTAAAAAATGATAGCTTTTAGATAAAATTAATCCTTCAAACACATATGAACGCTAAGTTTCAAGACCTAGAGTGCGATACAGATATTTTGCTTATAGAGAAAGATACTTTTACAGTTGAAAGATTTAAAGACCTAATGCGACAGAAGCTTGCTAAAAACCTTAATGAAATAATACCCAACTCGCGAGAGGTAAGAATGTTTTTTAAATTGTTTTATGATTGCTCTATTGGTGAACTAGATCTAAAAGTAGATAAAGGTCAATGGATTTTTCCTCCTGCAGGAATGACCTGTCAGCTTCTCAAAATCGGTTCCCAAGCTTGGCAAAAAGGTAAGCTAAGAGTAAAAGCCTATTTAAAATTTAATTTCTCTAGCGTGGAAGTGCAAATAAGTTGTGATTTTTGTCCTGATGAACCTGCCGAACCAGAATCTATTCTAGATGACATCCGCCAATCTGAAGAGTACAAAAAACTCGCTAATAACAACTGACCTCTGAAACTGCTAAACTATGAGTCAAGATGCTATTCCCGATGAGAGTCCGAGAAACTTGCCAGAGCAACTGCTTCTGCAAGATGCAGTTGCTGGAAATAGCAAAGGTATTCAAGGCGGAGTGAATAATATGCTGGGAGATGCTCCCAGACTTGTGGCAATCTATGGTGGATATCCTGAACATTGGTATAAAATGACCAGCATTCAGTCTTTTATGATTGATGGAGCGTCTGTACAAGTTCATTGGTTTCGGAATAGTCAGACTCAGGAAAATGTAGAGTACAAGTTCAAACGTCAGTACCCGAAAATAGCTCCCAAGAATCTGTAATTAGGAAAGAAAAAAATATGATAATTCGCTGTATCGCTAATACAGGTGCATTGCTTCCTGATGATTACATAGAACCTACTATAGGTTACACAAGACAACTACAGTTCTCATTAACGGTAGGTCGTGAATATGTTGTTTATGCTTTTAGAGAATGGCGGGGAACTATTTGGTATTATATCTGCGATGATAATTACAGCTATTATCCCATGCAGAATCCGGCGCCACTGTTTGAAGTGGTTGATGACAGAGTTTCTAAGTATTGGCGGTTTAAACTTTCGCCCAATGGATTCTTGATGATAGCATTTGAACAGTGGTTTACCGATCCTTATTTTTATGATAAGCTGACGGATCAGGAAGAGGCGGAGGTTGAGATTTTTGATAAGGTTAAGGAATTGATGGATGCTGAGGATTTTGATTTGCCTCCCTTAGATGTCGCCGTTGAAAAATTGCGGGAAGCTGTCAGTGTTTGAGTTGAGAAAGAGAGAAGTTCAATTTAGTCTTTTTCGTGTGATTCACATACTTTTTCAACAAATGACATCGGAAACTGTTAAACTATGAAGCAAGGTGCTATTCCCGATGAGAGTCCGAGAAATTTACTAGAGCAACTGCTACTGCAAGATGCTAAAGCTGGTAATTGTAGAGCCATTCAGGGCGGATCTGACGATATACTAGGGGATGTTTCCAGACTGGTTGCCCTCTATGGAGGTAATCCCGAAGACTGGTACAAAATAACCAGCATTCAGGCTTTTGTAATTAATGGAGCTTCCGTACAAGTGCACTGGTTTGAAAACAGGGAAATTTTGCAACAAGTTGAATTAAAGTTTAAACGACAATATCCTAAAATAGCCCCTAAGAATTTATAGGTATACAAGTTATGATTGTTCGCTGTATTGCTAATACTGGAGAACTTCTACCGGAAAATTATATTGATCCTGCCCGAGGTTATACTAAAAAGGTTGAATTGCCGTTGACAGTTGGCAAGGAATATGTTGTTTATGCAATCCGATCGTGGCAGGGAAGAGTTTGGTACTATATTTGTGATGATAATTACACCTATTATCCCATACAGACTCCGGCACCGCTGTTTGAAGTAGTTGATAACCGAGTTTCTAAGTATTGGCAGTTTATGCTTGAGCCGAATGGGGTGTTAAGGTTTGCTTTTGAGCAGTGGTTTACTGACGCTTATTTTTATGATAAGCTGACAGACCAAGAAGAGGCGGAGGTGGAAATTTTTGATAAGGTTAAGGAATTGATGGATGCTGAGGTTTTTGATTTGCCTCCCTTAGATGTCGCCGTTGAGAAGTTGCGGGAAACTGTCAGTGTTTGAGTTGGGGAAAGTACGAGAGTAAATTGATTTTGTTAACCAGATTGACTAAGATAGCTTGAAATGGTATAAAATATCAAAGAGCAGAAATTGGTAAAATAAAATGGAAGAAAAAGTTAAAATCAATACAAGCTATGAGACACTAGACGGCGAAGATGATGTTTTGTTATTGGGGAAAGCTACTTTTACTGTTCGTCACTTGAAAGAGCTAACAGCTAGCAAGTTTTACAAGATAATGGTTCAGACTTATGTAGCAGAAACTAACAAGCGTGAGCAGTCGATAATTCAGTGGATACAATATCTGTCGATTAACGAAGAAACAAAAATTATGGGAGGGGATATAAACTGGAAATCGCCTCAAGAAGGAATTGATTGTCAAATTCTAAAAATTGGTTCTAAGGGTTGGCAAAAAGGAAAGCTTAAGATAGAAGTCAATGCAACTTTGCAGTCTTGGAAAACGCAGACATCCATAAAGTTTTGTCCTGATGAACCACCAGAGCCAAAATCACCTTTAGATGATATCCGACAATCCGAGGAATACAAAAAACTGAGCGATAATAAATGACAGCCCGATCGCCCTTACAATACAATAATCGATCGCACTCCAACGCTAGCCAGAAAAAAAATGACTAATATAGAAGAATACGTCGATCGCACCGCCGAACTGATAAACTTACCCTTAGACCCAGAACATCGTCCCGGCGTTGTGGTAAACTTCGAGAGGATAGCAGCGATCGCCCGACTCGTTACAGAATTCCCCTTACCCCCAGAAATCGAAGCTGCGCCAGTGTTTGAACCTTAGATTTTTAACCGCCGATGAACGCAGATGAACGCAAATTTTTAGCAGCAGCGGATGCAGTCGCCACAGCATCGGCAGTTAAAAGTAGTAAGATTACAGCGACAGCGGTTGTGAATGCTGCATTAGAACGAATTGCCGATCGAGATAAAACACTCAATTGCTTTACTGCCATCACCGCAAAAAGTGCGATCGCAGCAGCCGAAAAGATAGATAATGCGATCGCAAATAACGAAAACCCAGGCCCGCTAGCAGGCGTTCCCTTCGCAGTCAAAAATTTGTTCGATGTCGGCGGAATTACTACCCTAGCAGGGTCAAAAATTAACGCTGACAACCCTCCGGCGAGCCAAGACGCGGCAGGGGTCGCCCGACTCAAACAAGCCGGTGCTATCCTTGTAGGTACGCTCAACATGGACGAGTACGCCTACGGTTTTGTCACCGAAAACAGCCATTACGGCCCAACTCGCAATCCTCACGATACTGCGCGCATCGCCGGCGGTTCCAGCGGCGGTTCCGCAGCAGCAGTGGCCGCCGGTTTAGTACCCTTCACCCTCGGTTCCGATACTAACGGTTCCATCCGCGTACCGGCTGCGCTGTGCGGTGTGTTTGGTTTTAAGCCTACTTACGGCCGTTTGTCAAGGGCCGGTGCTTTTTTGTTTTCGAGTAGTTTGGATTGCGTGGGGCCGTTCGGGCGATCGCTCCGAGATATGTCCCTGCTGTATGATATCCTGCAAGGCACGGACGATCGCGATCCAGTTTGCACTCAACGCCCGCCAGAACTTACTTCGCCACAGTTAAATACAGGAATTGAAGGATTGCGAATTGCTGTTGCTGACGGCTATTTCGCTACTGGGGCCGAACCGGAAGCTATGGATGCTGTAGAAATAGTTGCCCTAGCCTTGACAAATGTCTTGAATTGTGGTATTGAGACGGAAACAACAACAACAAACCCCCGAAAAATCGGGGGGCTTGCAACTGTCGGCATACCGGAATCCGATCGCGCGAGGGCGGCAGCGTTTATAATTACTGCTTGCGAGGGTGGAAACTTGCATTTGGAGAATTTGCGGACGCGCCCTCAAGACTTCGATCCGGCAACGCGCGATCGTTTTTTGGCTGGAACCCTGATTCCTGCGACATGGTACGTGCAAGCACAGAGATTCAGACAGTGGTATCGGTCTCAAATTCGTGCAATATTCCAACATACAGATATCATTCTCGCACCCGCCACGCCGATCGCAGCTCCTGAAATTGGTGTTGAGAAAATGGTCGTCGCCGGACAAGAAACAAGAGTGCGTCCTAATCTGGGACTGTTCACCCAACCCCTATCATTTATAGGCTTGCCGGTGCTTTGCGTGCCCGTACAGCGGCCCGGCGCTTTGCCCTTGGGGGTACAAATTATTGGTGCTCCCTACAGCGAAGCGGTGATTCTCCGAGTCGCTGCGGTACTAGAATCGCAAGGCATTATATGTGCCGAATCAATTTAGTCCTAGTTCTAGGGTTTGTTGTTGCGGTGGAAGCGTCTCTTAGTCCTTCTAGCAATAGCTTTGCGCTTCTGCTTTTCGAGGGGGGTTTCAAAGTGGCGGTGCTTTCTCATGTCGGGAAAAATTCCCGCTTTGGAAACTTGTCGCTTAAACCGTCGTAGGGCTGACTCAATCCCTTCATTTTCGCCGATTACAACTTGGGTCATTCTTTCTCCTTTGGTTCGTTAGATCAAGTTTTATCATATCAAGGTTTCTGGCGGCGCGACCTGTTGGATGTCGGGCGATCGACCAAAACCCCAAAATTATACCAGAAAATAGGTTCTTCATTCAGTTGATAGTTGACAATTGACAGTTGACAGTTAATTGACAGTTGACTACTGACCAACTGACCAACTGACCAACGTATCCGCTCAATAAATCGGGGTAAATCGCTCAATGATGAGCGTTAAATATCGCAAAATCGTTCCAAACGCAGTACTCTACCCCGAGCTATTGAGCGGATACTGACCAACTGTCAACTGTCAACTGTCAACTGTCAACTGACCAACTGATTTTCCTGGCGCAGGTAAGCTTGAATAAACGGCTCTAATTCGCCGTTCATCACATCTAAGACGGCAGTTGTTTCCACTCCAGTCCGCAAATCCTTGACCATTTGATAGGGGTGAAACACGTAGTTGCGAATTTGGTTGCCCCAAGCCGCCTCTACCATATCGCCGCGAATCTCGGCAATTTCGGCGGCGCGCTGTTCCCTAGCAACCACCAACAGCCTAGCTTTGAGTAAGGCGAGAGCTTTTTCTTTATTTTGCAACTGACTGCGTTCTTCGGTACAGCGGACGGCTAAACCAGTCGGAAGGTGAACGATGCGGACAGCCGTTTCTACCTTGTTAACATTTTGTCCGCCCTTGCCGCCTGCGCGAGAAGTCGTGACTTCCAAATCTTTTTCTGGAATATCCAGTTTAACGGATCGATCGAGCACCGGCATCACTTCCACGCCCGCAAAACTTGTTTGACGCTTGTCATTAGCGTTAAACGGCGAAATTCTCACCAAACGGTGAGTACCTTTTTCCGACCTCATGTAGCCGTAAGCGTAGCGGCCGACAATTTCCAAAGAGGCAGATTTAACACCTGCTTCCTCTCCCTCAGAAATCTCGGTTAAATGTACCTTGTAACCCTGACTTTCACCCCAGCGGGTGTACATCCGCAGCAGCATTTCGGCCCAATCTTGAGCATCTGTACCGCCGGCCCCGGCGTTAATTGTCAAAACCGCGCCGCCTTCGTCGTAGGGCCCAGAGAGTAATTGTTGCAGTTCCCACTGGTCAAGTTCGCGGGTTAATTGGGAAAGACTCGATGAGGCTTCTTGGAACAGGGACTCGTCTGCGTCTAACTCCAGCAGTTCTAAAATAGCTCTAGCGTCTTCTAGGCTAGTCTGCCAGCCGTGGTATTGGTCTAAATGAGATTTGAAGTCATTCAGTTCTTGGAGGGTTCCTTGAGCTTGTTCTTGGTCGTCCCAGAATGCCGGTTGGGCGCAGATTTGCTCTAAATCTTGGATTTTGGCTGTGAGTGCGGGGATGTCAAAGATAGTCCTGGGTGGTACCCAGTCGATCGGACAATGTTTCAATATCGTGTTTGATGTCTAGAACTTCCACTGTGAGTTCTCCTAGTTTTGTGGTGTCTTGTCGATTTTAGCTGAAATTGGGTTCAATCTGTGCAAATCAATTTTTCAGCAGCAGACCAGCTTTGATGAATGGGTCAATCTTGCCGTCGAGTACCTCGGCGACGGCTGTTGTTTCGATTCCTGTACGGAAATCCAGAACTTTGTCCTGGTTTGCGCTGTCGCTGGCAAATTGATATTCTCGAATTGGTTGGTTGAGGAATGTTTTTAGCCGATCGCACTGAATGTCTGCAAGCTGCTGAACTCCTTGCCTTTGCATAATAGCAAACAGTTTGCTCTTGAGAACCGCCAAAGCCTTGTCTTTATTTTGCATTTGAGTGCGACATCCGTCACAAATGGCAGAAATACCAGTAGGAATATGCACAATTTTCACCCATGCTTTGGTTCCGTTAGTATTCTGATTGAGATTGGGTAATATGGCTCTTAAATCCTGCTGTGCAATCTCCAATTGCACGTACATTGGCAAAATTTCCACCGTCGCTGTAGAAGAGAGTCGCATTATGGTAATATTAAAAGGCGATTTCCGTTTAAGTCGGTGTATTCCGGTTTCTGACTTGAGATAGCCGCAAGCGTAACGTCCGTCTATTTCCAAGGTTGTAGAAATAATTCCTATTTCAGGCGCTGGGGAAGATTCAACGTCCGCAACTTGGTAGCCTCGGCTTAGTCCCCACATAATATACATTCTGAGCAACATTTCTGCCCAGTATTGAGCATCGATACCGTTTGTTCCGGCCTTAATTATGAGGTAGGCTCCATTTTTGTCGCAAGGCCCGCTCAAGGATTGCTCTATTTCATACTCTTGGAGAGAGTGGTTTAGTTGAGCTAAATTAGTTTGAAGTTCTTGCTCTAGTTCGTCGTCTGCTTGAAATTCGAGTAACTCCAGTGCTGCTGTAGCATCTGCCAAAATTGTTTGGCACTGGTTGAGTTTTGCCTGATAGGATTGGAGTGCGTCTAGTTCTTGGAGTGGTCGTTCAACTCTGTTGATGCTGTTGCCAGATTCCGGCTGTGCTGCTAGCTGTTGTAACTTTTGGCTTTCGGCGGTTAAGGCTGAGTCAAAGACAGTCTTGTAGGTTGGTTAGTCGATCGCACAAAATTTCGATATTGTGTTTGGTCTCTAGAATTTCCACTGTGATTTCTCCAGCGTTGTGGGTGATTATATTAATCTTAGCTTGTGGCTCACTTGTTGTGCCACAAATACTAAAAAATATTTTTTGACCGCAGGTGAACGCGGATGAACGCGGATGCAAGCGGGAATTGTCAAGGTAATAAAAAACCGCAGCCGGATGTCGATCGCGCTGCGGTTGTTTTTAAGCTAAACTTTCAATGATTAATCGCGACCGTTGAGAGCAATCATCAGGCGCAGAATGAAGATGAACAAGTTGATGTAAGTCAAGTACATCGACAGGGCGGCGGGCAAATACTGGTCGTCGTGGTAGGTGCGGGGTAAGATGTAAAAATCGACGATCGCAGCACCAGCAAATATAAACACGCCGATGCCAGAAATGCCAATTTCCAACCAAGTTGGGGTGTAAACGCCAAACAGCGACAGCAGAAATTGACCGCCAACGACTACTAACAAAGCAATGACACCTAAACTGATAGTCTTGGTGAGGGCCATGCCGTCTGCTTCCGACAAGTTGGAGCCTATTTGGCGGGCGGCGATGAAAGTAATGCCGCAGCCGAGGGCTGCAAAACCGATGCCGCCGATACCGACGCCTTGGGTTCTGAGGGCTGTAAATACCAATCCGCTGAGGGTGTAGCCGGAAAGCAGGCTGTAGGTAGCCAGCAGGGGCAAGGCGGTGTTTTTGTTGTTTTGTTCGGCGGCGGCGCTGGCGACGAAGAACAGAATTAATTCTAGGACGATCGCAGCAATAAACGTCGGAAAGAAGATACCGGGATAGTTGCGGATGACTCCGAGGCCGCCGTAGGTGCCGACAGCAGTTAAGACAAGTCCGCCGCCCACGAAGGGGAGAGCGTTAGCGATGACGTTGGGGCCAACCAGCGCGTGGTTTTTGGCCTCGCGCACGGCTTCGCGGAAGTTGCTGGTGTTACTCACGAGGATGTTACCTAATTTTGGCTGAGATTTGCTATCTATATTTTGACAGCTTTACAGTTTGTTGACAAAACATGAAGTAGTTTAAAGATTTGATAAAGAACGGGGGTGAGATCACTTCCTACCTGGAAGTGATTGTTTATAATCAACGCCGTACCAGTAAATCTCCACCCTGCGGTCGTTGTCGGGGAACGATGTCTGAGACCGTTGTCAGTCGTCGTAGAGCTATAATTGAGGTTAAAGTACCGGTGCTATTGCCGGCGATGGGCAACCTAAAAGTCGATCGCATTGCAAATATATAGCTGAAGTTAATCAATTTGGAATTTGGGATTTACGATTTGGGATTGAGCAGTTTATGATTGAGTCAGGGACTCCCATTGATTTTAGGTTTTTGATTGGTGACTTAGTTGAAACTACAGCCCGGAAATCTGAATCATCTCAACTATAAAATAAATCTTAAATTTTTAAGCGGTTGGGTGGGTTGCGAAAGTGGTCGAGACAGGGTATGTAAAGCAAATTAATCGTGAAAGTATTTAGTTCGATCGACAAAATGCCAAACAGGTAATATCTAATGCCCACCTTTTTTGCTCGCACATTATTGCCACCTGCCGCCGGAATTCTATTGGCGGCAACTACCCTTATTTCCGGCGGTCAAGCTGCCCTTGCAGCTAATGTCAGTGCCGTTTCTACTGCCACTTCATCGCAGGGTTCAGAACATTTGCTGCTGGCTCTGACTGGTCAATCCGCGCAAGGTACAATTTTACCGAGCCCGAACTCGGGAACGGTAAACCGGGCGGCTGGGCCGGTGAAAATTCCTGAGCCTTCAATGCTGGCGGGGTTGGTTTTAGTCGCCGGTTCGCTGGTGATGACTCGCCGGAGAGGGAGAGTTAAACAGGAGAGTTTTGGCAAAAATCAAAGTTTTTAGATTGTTAAGAGTAGATGCAACACAGGGAAGATGCCTGTGCCACAATTCAGGACACAGGGAAGATGCCTGTGCCACGATCCAGGCTAGTGAATCTCGATGTGAACTACCCGACTCTCACCCTATCGGGTAGAGAGCGGGCTTCCAGCTTCAAGGGGAACCGCGTTCGACAAGACCGAAATCTTGCCACCACGACTTACATTCCCTCCACTGGCAGCAGCACTCGTTCCTAATGCCAAAAACCGCAAGGCTTCATCTCTGATATTTTTTGCCGCATTCACGTCGCGATCGTTTCGAGATTTACATTTAGGACAATCCCAATGACGAACATCCAAAGGCATCTCGGATACTTTGTGCAGACAATTATTGCAAGTTTTGGAGCTAGGGAAAAATCGCTCAACCTCAATATAGGTTTTCCCATCTTTCTCAGCTTTGTACTTGAGCATTGTTCCGAACATCCCCCAGCCAGCATCGCTAATTGCTTTGGCTAGACAGTGGTTGCGTACCATGCCTTTGACATTTAGATCTTCTACTGCAATGACTTGGTTTTCGTCTACTATCTTGCGGGACAGTTTGTGCAGAAAATCCTCGCGAACACGTTTGATTTTAGAGTGGACTTTAGCCACTAATCTTCTAGCTTTGTTTCTAGTGCTACTTCCTTTCTGTTTACGACTGAGTTTTTGCTGTTTGCGCTTGAGGTTTTTGCTATGTTTCTTGAGGTGACGAGGGTTTTTATACTTACTGCCATCGCTAGTTACACAGAAGTCAATCAAACCTACATCTAAACCAATTGCCTTGCCTTTCGCAGTAGTTTCTACGCTCTTGATGCCATCATCAACCAAGATAGAAGCAAAATACTTTCCATCTGGGTTTTTAGATACGGTAACAGTCTTAACTGTGCCATCAAAAGTGCGATGAACTTTGCAATTCACTTCACCAATGATAGGTAGCTTGATCGACTTTTCGCCAACCTTGACATTCTGAGGATAGCTGACAGATTGCCGACCGTGCTTTGATTTGAAGCTAGGGAATCCAGCTTTTTTCTCAAAGAAGTTTTGGTAGGCAACAGACAGATTTAGCGCAACAACCTGTAGAGATTGCGAGTAAGCCCCTTTCTTCAGCCAAGGATATTCTATTTTTAGCTGAGGTAATAAACCTTGGATCGCACCTCGACTTAGCCCCTTACCCGTAGCCTTGTATGTTTCCTGACTCATATTTAGGCTGTAATTCCACAACCAACGCGAACAGCCGAAAGCACCAGCAAAATACTGCTGCTGTTCGGCTGTCGGATATAGTCGGAACTTGTAAGCCTGATACATTATCATTAACCAAGGTTGCTGATAATATTATAGCTGATATACAAAGAAAATGCAAGGAGTTTGCTCATCTCGTCGCCGAGGAGCCCATCTCTCTATGGCTTACGCCTAGTAGCTTGTGGGCAAATGGGACTCCTCACCTCGCTCGGCTTTCATCCCGACGCTCACGCCCTGCGTTAGAGCGCGGGACTTCCCGCGTGTCCGTTAAGGATTTTAGCCGATCGCGTCGCGCAGAGCATTTTTAGTCATAGCTGCGATCGACTGTTCCGAAGCTTTCGGCAAATGATAGTATTTCCCGCCAGAAGTCTTGGCCAACTCCTTCGCAAAGCCGGTCGAAATAAACTTGCTCTCGGTATCAATCACCAGCAACTGCATTCCCAAACCGCGAATTTTGGCAGCAATTTCTAGCAACTCCTTCTTAATATCCGGCTTTTCGCCATCTAAAATCGGTTCGCCCAAAGAACGAGCCAAAGGAATATTACCGCGTCCGTCAGTAATAGCAACAATCGCCACTTGACCGATATCTCCAGACTGCCGCGCATTAACTCCCACGCGCACCGCCTGAGTCAAACCGTGGGCCAGGGGGGAACCGCCGCCGCAGGGCAATCGTTCCAAACGCTTGCGGGCCAAGGCTATCGATCGAGTCGGCGGTAACAATACTTCTGCTTGTTCTCCGCGAAAGGGAATCAGCGCAACTTGGTCGCGACTTTGATAAGCTTCGGTGAGTAGCTGCATGACAGCACCTTTTGCCGACTGCATCCGGTTGAGCGCCATGGAACCCGAAGCATCCACGACAAATACGACTAAAGCCCCAGCTTTTCTGGCCAAGCGCTTCGCCCGAATGTCTCCCTGTTCCACAAATACCCGCTTATCTCGATTTGGGCTGGAACTCGCCGCGGGTTCTTGGTCTGAATTCCTTTGGCGGCGGGCTTTTTGGTAAGGTGCGGCGGCCCTAAGAGTCGCGTCAACGGCGATGCGACGGACTGGGCCTTTGGGCAATATTGGCTTGACGTAACGGCCTCTATCTTCGGAGAAAATGGTGGTTCTGCTGCCGGATTTGCCTTGTTTGTTGGCGGATTGTTGGGCGAATAAAAGCACGCTGGGGTCGAGAATTACGCCTTCGGGGTCAAACAGAAATTCTTCGGGAATGGTATCTTGCTCTGGTTCTTCTTGAGGTTCGGGGTTGTCTTCATCCTCTTGATTTTCTTCGTCTTCTTGCTCGTTTTCTGGTTCGTCTTGTTCTTGTTCTGACTGCTTTTGGGGTGGTGGCGGCGGGGGAGGAGGAGAGTTTTCGTCTGGGGGAGATTGGATGACGGTGGCGCGGGGTACGATGACTAATTCTACGGCGCGGCGCAAGTCTTCGGCGTTAACTTCTGTACGTCCTTCGATGGCGGCGCAGGCGCGGGCGACGCGCACTGCGAATATTTCGGCGCGGTGTCCTTGAACTGCGCCGCGGATGGCTTCTTCTACTAAGTAGGCGATTTGTTCGCGTTTAATGGTGACATCTTTGAGCCATTCTCTGGCGAGGATGATTTGGGTTTTGAGGTTGTCGGTGTCTTCGGCGTATTGAGTGAGAAATTGTTGGGGGGAGCTGGAGTAGGATAAAGCTTGTTCTACTGCGTAGACTCTTTCTTGTAGTTCGAGGGCTGCGTCGGCGGAAAGGACGATCGCGATGCGATCGAGCAAATGTTCTCTGAGGGGGCCTTCTTCGGGGTTGTAGGTGGCAATGAACAGAGGTTTGCAGGGATGTTGGAAGCTAATTCCTTCGCGCTCTATTTGGTTGCGGCCTTCGGTTAATACTGTGAGCAATTGGTTGGAAATATTGTCATCGAGGAGGTTAATTTCGTCTACATAAAGTACGCCTCGATTTGCTTGGGCTAAGAGTCCGGGTTGAAATACAGTTTGACCGAATTTTACTGATTGTTCGACATCGACTGAACCTAAGAGTCTGTCTTCGGTGACACCCAAGGGAATTTGAATGAATGGTGTGGGAATTATTTCGGTGGCTGGATTTGTATTTGTGGAACGGGCATCTTGCCCGTTTTCTTCTGACAGGTCAGAGGCATTTTCTGCAATAATTTCATCAGGTTCAGCGTTGCAAAAAGAGTCTTTGACAATTTCAATTGGTGGCAGTAGGGAATGCAAGGCGCGGGCCATTACTGATTTTGCTGTACCGCGGCGTCCGGCGATCGCAACTCCTCCCAATCCGGGATCTACTGCTGCCAACAGCAGGGCTAATTTGATTGCTTCTTGCCCAACTACGGCGGTGAGGGGAAAGGATGCTGTGGAAGGGCTAAGGCTGGCTGCGGGCATAGGATTTTCTGATTTTCGGATCTAAAAATTTGAACTTAATGTTTAGGTTACTGCTTGAAGTATTTTAACTTCTAAGGGGAGAATCACGGTAAAAGTTGAGCCGACTCCGATTTCTGATGCGAGCTCGATTTTGCCTTGCATCAGGGTAACGAGCCGCGATACTATAGCTAATCCCAAACCGGTGCTGTCGGGGGGAAAGTGCTGTTGGCCGGCTTCTGAGGCTTGAAAGAATGGCTCAAAGATGCGGTTGGTATGTGCGGGAGCGATGCCGATGCCGGTATCTGTAATGGCGATCGCCCAATTTGCATTTCCAGCACGGCAGCAACTTAATTCAATGCTACCAGCTTCTGTGTAGCGAATGGCATTGCTCAGCAGGTTAGTGAGAATTTGTTGCAGCCGCTGTGCGTCGGCGATTACTTGTGTGGGGGCGCAGTCGCTGGTAACAGCGAGCTTTAATCCTTTAGCATCAGCTATTGGCTGCATCATTTCTACTACGGTACTAATTATAGATCGTACATTAGTTTGCCGCAGGTTAAGTTTAATTTTGCCTGCATCGGCGCGAGAAAGTTCTAGGGTATCGTTAATCAGGCGCAGCAACTGTCTGCCGTTGCGCAATACTCGCTCGATGTGTTCGATGCCGGGGAGGGTATCTTTGATTTCGGATTGCCATTTTTCTTGACGCAAAAACAGTTCGGAATAACCGATAATTGAGTTGAGGGGAGTTTTGAGTTCGTGAGCTAAATGGTAGAGGTTTTCTTGATTGACGCTGACAAGACGATTCAGTTCTTGATTGTTGAGTTTTAACTGAGTTTGGATTTGTTGAAGTTCCTGGAGCCTCTGAGCGACGTAGCTATCGAAACACTGGGCAATTGCTTCGTCTACTACGGCATCTATGAGCCGAAAAGCTCTGAATACGTCGGCGGTGGTTCCTGCTAGCAATGGTGCTTCTAAGTGGGAGAATATTACTTGACGCAATAAATGGTATTCCCGAGCTACTTCTGCGGCATCGTAGCCTTGTTCTGCTCGCAGAAACCCGTGGTCTAAACTGGCTTCAATTATTGCTTTTATGTCGCTGTTTTGAGATTGTGAAAGCACTGTGACCATCGCCCCCAACAGGTGAGGTATGTGATTTTCGATCGCAGAGTGTGGCAAGGTGTCAGCGCTTTCTATTTTCCGATCCAAGCGTACTGCTTCAATCCAGTTTTTGAGGATGGTATCGGTTTTGTCGGCGAGCAGTTGGCTGTAGTCCATAATGTCTGCGTGGGGGCGAAGTTTGGCAGATATTCCCCATGTTTCATTGTAGTTGAGCGATCGCCCGATCGCCATACCAAACTTCACCCCCACGCGAGCCTGCCAAAAGAAGTAGTTTCGCTCTAATTTTTCCCTGTGCTGCAACTCTCACTATGAATACATTCCAGCTTGGTGCTGCCAAAAGGAGCACTTAAACTTATTGACCTAATAGCCATAAAGTAGTATAATCCCTCAATCCGAGAGGTTTGAATTTTTAATTTTTAATTTTGTCAGGGGACTAAATGGAAAACGTGCAAGCTGCGATCGCTGCGGCCACATTTATCGGTGTAGTTTTCTTAATAATTACAGAATGGATACACCTCACAATTGCCGCATTTCTGGGAGCGCTGATTCTGGTTTTCACCCACGTAATGACGTTAAAGGATGCGATCGAATATATTAGTCGCAGTCACGGAACGCTGGGCTTGTTTTTTGGAGTCATGGTCATGGTGAGAGCCTTTGAGCCTACCAAGATATTCGACTACTTGGCAACTCAAATGGTGCTGTTGGCGAAAGGCAAAGGCAAAAATCTCTTGCTTGGTATTGTCGGAATTACTACCCCAATTTGTGCAGTTTTGCCAAATGCCACGACTGTCATGCTGCTAGCACCGTTAATACCGCCAATGGCAGAAGAAGTCGGTGTAGATTTTGTGCCGCTGCTGATTTTAATGGTATTTGTGGCTAACAGTTCGGGACTGCTGACAATCGTGGGAGATCCGGCGACATTCATAGTCGGCGATGCGATTAACATGAGCTTTACAGATTACCTGTTAAAGTTAAGTTTAGGTGGGGCGATCGCCGTAGCAGTCATCTTAGTTATTCTGCCGTGGATGTTCCCCGAAATCTGGCACAAAGAATTGGATGATTTGGAACATTTGCCACACCCAAAAATCAATCATCCGCGAGTGTTAGCGGTGGGCGGTTTAATTATAGCTTTCGTGCTGACATTTTTTGTAGTGGGAGAGTCGCTGCCCGTGCCAATTTCACCAGCAGCCGTGGCTTTGTTGGGGGCGGCTTTGGCAATGCTCTTGGCTCACCATTCCAAAATAGATTCTTTGAACAATATTTTACGGGATTTAGATTGGAGTACGCTGCTATTTTTCATGTCGATATTTGTGCTAATTGGCGGTTTGGAAAAAACCGGAGTCATCGCTGGGATGTCGGGAATTTTAGCAGCTATTTTAGGTAAAAATATTTTTCTTGGTTCTTTAACGCTGTTATTTTTCGTGGGTTTGATGTCGAGCGTGGTGCCAAATATTCCGCTTGTTGTGGCGATGGTGCCACTGTTAAAACAGTATGTTGTGAATGTCGGACTCGCACCGACGGAGGTGCTGGCACCCGATTTTGCAGGGCAGTTTCCACCTGCTGTGCTGCCACTGTTTTATGCGATGATGTACGGGGCAACTTTAGGAGGAAATGGCACTTTGGTAGGAGCTTCTTCTAATATTGTGGCTGCGGGAATTTCTGAGCTGCACGGGCGCCGGATTTCTTTTCAAACTTTTCTGCGTTACGGGCTTCCTGTGATGGCTTTGCAATTGGTGGCTGCGGCTGTTTATGTAACTATCCGGTTTCTGATTTGAAGAAGTCATTAGTCATTAGTCATTAGTCATTGGTCATTGGTCATTAGTCATTGGTCATTAGTCAGCATTTATTATACCCCTTCAAAAAAAGCAACTGTAGGCCAGCGATCCAAACCCTTAAGTCATCAGTCATTGCCTAATCTCAAATCGAAAAATGGAAAATCTCAAATTGTATTAGTTCTGTTTCTCAACTTTTGGGCTTCGCCGATCATCGCCCCTACCTACTCCTAAAGACGTATTGACAGGATGAGAAGGTCGTGCTAGGTTAATTTAAATTGGCTTAAAAGTCAAGCCTAATCCAGCACTGCGCCCTTAAACAAAGCCTGTGGCTGGAGCGGAGGAACCAATTTTCGGGGCGAATCCCTACAGAATTAAAAACCAAAGTTAAAAATTGCCAAATTTGAGTGTAATTTTGAGTTTGAAATCTTTAGAGAAGGACATCTCTCAGTCCTAGCCCGTCAGCTAACTTCGCAGGCATTGAGAAGAGACTGAAGAGTCAACTTGTCTTCAATAGATAGTTTGGCTTCGTCAGTGTCTCCGGTTGGTATTGTTCAAGATTTCTTGTACCGCCCCTGACTCTGAGGAGATTTAAATGTCAATTCAACTTAATTTATCTGCGATCGCAATTGCCGGACAAGCTGCCTGGAAACGAACAAAACCCGTCATCATCCGAGATAATGTATTGTTGCCGGCGGTTGGTTTTTTGGGAATTCTTGGCCTGTGGTGGATTGTTGCCAGCTTCAAAAGCGATTTAATTCCCACTCCGTATCAAGCGTTAATCGCTAATTTAGATTACATATTGCATCCATTTTACCAGCGCGGGCCGGGAGATTTAGGCATTGGCTGGCTGCTGCTGGCGAGTTTGCGGCGGGTGTTGCTAGGATTTTTGCTGGGTGCCGTTGTGGCGATTCCCGTGGGATTTCTGATCGGGATGTCGAAACCGGCGATGATGGCGCTCAATCCGCTGATTCAAATCTTCAAACCGGTGTCGCCGCTGGCTTGGCTGCCGATCGCTCTATCAATCTTTAATTTAGCAGATCCGTCGGCAATTTTTGTGATATTTATTACGTCTTTGTGGCCGACAATTATCAACACGGCTTTGGGAGTCTCTAGCGTTTCCAAGGATTATCTGGATGTGGCGCGAGTGTTGGAGATGCCGCGCTGGAGGCGGATTACTAAGATAATTTTGCCTGCGAGTTTGCCTTACATTTTTACTGGCTTGCGGATTAGTTTGGGGATTGCTTGGCTGGTGATTGTGGCGGTGGAAATGCTGACTGGTGGTGTAGGAATTGGCTTTTTTGTGTGGGATGAGTGGAGCCGTTTGAATCTAAGTTCGGTATTTTTAGCGGTGTTTGTAATTGGCATAACTGGTTTGCTGCTCGATTGGGCTGTTGGCAAAGTTCAAGAAATGGTAACGCATCGATCGATCGAGAGTCATTAGTTATTAGTCATTAGTCAGTAGTCATTAGTCAGCAGTCATTAGTCATTAGCTAAAAACTCAGGTTTGAGATGGCGGATAGTTAGCGATTAACGATGGAGAATTATATCATAGTGAACTCCAAATAAAATGCAATTGATTTGCTAGAGCCAAACCCTTAACTCATCAGTAATTGCCAATTCTTCAATTCTTCAATTCTTCAATTCTTCAATTCTAAAATCTAAAATCTAAAATCTAAAATGGTATGAGTGATAACTTTTCCAATGAATGGAATCGGCGGGAGTTTTTGCAAGGAATGGGTGCGGCGGCGGGAATGGCTTTATCTGGTTGTGGGATTAACGCCGATCGATCGGCAAAAGGACTCACAGAAGAAGCCGAAGCGGTAAAGCCGATCGTCAATTCCCAAACCTTAGAGAAACCCAATCTAACCATAGGGTACGTACCCGTTAACGATTGTGCACCATTTGCGATCGCCTGGAAGAAAGGATTTTTCCGCAAATACGGCTTAAACGTCAAACTCAACCGCGAAGCAAGCTGGGCAACCTCCCGCGACGGCCTGATTTTCGGGCGCCTCGACGCCTCCCCAGTCGTATCCGGCGCCATCACAAACGCCCGCATTGGTGCCGAAGGAGCGCGTCACGCACCCATGTGCGCGGCAATGACAATTCACCGCCACGGCAACGCGATGACGATGAGCAAAGCAATGTGGGATTTTGGTTTGCGCCCGTGGCACGAATACAACGGCAATTTAGAAGAATTTGGCAAGCAATTTCGAGGTTTTTTTGAGAGTCAACCAGTAGAAAATAAAGTCTGGGCAGTTGTACTAAGTTCTGCTATTTACGAATACTTTGTGCGTTATATATCTGCCGCTGCCGGTATCGATCCGTTCAAAGAATTTAGGATAATTATTGTGCCGCCGCCTCAAATGGTAACGAATATGAGAATCGGGGCGATGCAGGCTTACATGGTGGCAGAACCTTGGAATACGCGGGCAATTAAAGGTAATTTGGGCGTGGGGTTTACCTTCGCGCAAGGTAAGGAAGTTTGGCAGGGACATCCCGATCGCGTTTTGGGAGTAATGCAATCATTCATTGACGAAAACCCGAAGACTTATTACTCGCTGGTGAAGGCAATGGTGGAAGCTTGTCAGTTTTGCAGCAAACCGGAAAATCGCAGTCAAATAGCAGCATTGTTGACCGATCGATCTTTTACGGGGGCTAAACCTAAAAACGGGGCGATCGACAAATTTACGCGACCGGGAATAGTTGGGGAATACAATTATGGTGGGTTTGATGAAAAAGACCGCACTATAATATCTGAAGATACCACAATTTTCTATGACATTCCTAAGAACTTGCCCCAAATACCGGGAAATCATTCAACATTTTTGTGGCAGTCTCACAGTATTTGGTTGATGACTCAAGCGGCCCGCTGGGGACACATTAAGGAGGTGCCGAAAAATGCTGATGAATTAGCTAAACAAGCTTGGAGAACCGACCTTTACCGCAAGATTGTTGCCGAAATGGCGATCGATTGTCCCCAGGAGGATTACAAAGTCGAACCTGCGGAAGTTTTCATTGACAAAAAATCATTTGACCCCAGCGATCCGGTGGGTTATTTGAATAGTTTTGAAATTCGAGCCAATCGCCCTCAATCTTTTTTTCAGTCTTAATATTTGACTGCTTTCGCTGTTCCTATGACATCTTGCACCATTTTCAACAACCTGTATGGGCGGGGAAAGCCAACAGCCTAAAAGGTAGCAGACAGGTTAAATAAACCCGCCCCACCCCACGAAAAAGCCCCAATTGACATTGATGCAAGAGCTCAGTTGAAACCGACTGCTAAATTTGAGGCTTTAGGCAGTGGCAGTTAAATTAAATTACTTTACTACTTGTTAGGAGAATACCGTGACTCAATTTACTTCTACATCTACCCCCACCAACGACAAAGTTAACAGCAAATCTGCTAATTTTCTGGAAATAAACAATTTGTTCAAGTCGTATAAAAATGCTGATGGCAGCGAATTTAGCGTTTTGGAAAATATCAACTTAAGTATTGGATCTGACGAATTTATTTCAGTAATCGGTCACTCGGGTTGTGGCAAATCGACGCTGCTGAAAATAGTAGCAGGT
Organism: Microcoleus sp. PH2017_28_MFU_U_A; assembly: GCF_020738035.1. Lineage (NCBI taxonomy): Bacteria > Bacillati > Cyanobacteriota > Cyanophyceae > Oscillatoriales > Microcoleaceae > Microcoleus > Microcoleus sp. PH2017_28_MFU_U_A. The sequence continues at coordinate 54,368 of NZ_JAEQCX010000035.1, read as the reverse complement.
TTGGAAAAACAAAGCGGCGGAATTGTGACACTAGAAGGCAAGGAAATTCGCAAACCTGGAGCCGATCGCATGATGGTATTCCAGCACTACGGATTGCTGCCTTGGTTGACGGTGCGGGAAAACATTCGCCTAGCAGTTGATGAAGTTTTGCAAAATCTCAACCGCGCTGAGAAGATTAGCCTTGTCAATGAACACCTAGCAATGGTAAACTTAACAGCAGCAGCAGATAAATATCCCGATCAAATTTCAGGGGGCATGAAGCAACGGGTTGGGATTGCGCGAGCTTTGGCACTTCGGCCGAAGATGTTATTAATGGACGAACCATTTGGAGCGCTGGATGCTCTGACTCGTGGCAAGTTGCAAAAACAGGTGCTCGATATCTGGGAAAATCACAGACAAGCTGCAATGATGATTACCCACGACGTGGACGAGGCTATCTATATGTCCGATCGCATTGTGTTGATGACAAACGGCCCGGCGGCGACAATCGGCGAGATTTTGGCAGTGCCGTTTTCGCATCCGCGCGATCGCCAGGAGTTGCGGGAATCTCAGGAATATTACGAACTGCGAAACTACGCTTTGAATTTTCTCGATCGCTACTTTACTCAAGACGAATAACCCAAGGGCGACTAGAAGAACCGACAAAAAAATTCACTTAAGAGAGGTCTAGCCTGTGAATCTCAAAACAATTTTAGCGCGTTTTGAAAGTGCATTAGGATGCCAAAACTTAGCGGAAGAAATGGTGTTGCTGCCGGAGTCAAAAGTCCCTGTTTCTAAGAAAAAGTCAAAACCGACAAAACCGACAAAATCTATCAATTTTATTGTGGGTTACAACAGTTCTCCTCAAAGTCAAACAGCTCTCGATATTACCCTTTGGATTGCTCATCAAACTCGTTTAGTAACAACTCAAGAAGTCACGGTGCAAGTCGTCTACGTACTCGACGAAACTCCCAACATTTACGATGAAAATACTTGTAGTTTGGGTGTGGAAAATGCCTGGGCTACGAAGCCCCAACTGTCGGATTTAGAGGAAAAATCGGCTCTTTACTGTGCAGCGCCTGCGATCGCATTACCTACAGCCGAAATCCAATCGGTATCCCAGCGAGCGACCTGGATCGATCCGCCTTATTTTCGGGCAATTTTCTGTCAAAATAATGAGTACGAGGTAGCAGATAAGTTGCTGTGGCAAGCCCGCTGTTTGGCTGAGGAATGGCGCGGTTTATTCAAAGCTCATTTACGCATCGGTAAAGTTGCGACAGAATTGAGAAATGTGGTAGAATTAGAATCGGCAAATTTACTATTTTTAGGCTGCAATTCTCGCAACCACCCGCTGGTTAGGCAACTCGGCAAGAATTTTCCCTGCTGCGTGTTGGGGATTCCTGCCGCACTCAGCTATCCGATGGATTTGGGGCCCGAAGAAAGTTTGAGCAACTTGCAGTTGGCTACAGCTATGCCTGCACGTTAAACTTGTGGGAAATGGAAGCCTCTGAGGTGAGATTTTATAGCGCGAGCGAGTTAAGATCCCTGCGCGGTTGGTGCTTCTCTTGCTTCAAAAACGCTAGATTGATGAGTGTTATTAAGGGTTGTTGAATGCTTATCGGATCGCAGAAAGTTCATCAACTAATTTTATCCTGCCCCGGCAGACAGAGCGCAGGAGGCGATCGATAGAGCGTTTGTCATCCTCAGTCAAAGTCTCGTCAAAAATAGCCGCCAGCAAACCGTAGCGATCGGCTACAGTAATGTAGCCTCTATGATTCACTTCGGCAAACAACTCGCCCAAAGCAGATGGAATTAGGTTGACAGGGGTTTGCATAGAGATTGACTCTCAACTCGACATCGCGCGATCGATCTTTTCTGCGGTAACAGAGATCGATCGGACTATTTTATTCTCTCGGTATATTGCCTGAAAAGATGTGATAATAAACAGCAAAATTTGTGATAATAAACATCAGAATTTGTGAACGAAATCACATTTAATCTTGGCGAATTATGATTCAATTTTACAGTTGCGTTGGGATCATCTCAGTTTTGCAAGAAGCATTTTTAAAGAGCGGACTGAAGTCCGTACTACGAAGCATTTTTTGAGCGGGGCAGCACTGTAAATGCAAAACTGAGATGATCCCGTTGCGTTCGATCGCAAACAGAGCAACTGCAACGTTAATTTTTGTTAAAGATTGTAAATCGGCACTGGTTCCACCGGTTCAGCTAACTCAAACCCAAACACGCGGGAATAGAAATAGAATTCCCCATCAAGAGTTCTTTTAATATTTTCAGCGCGACGAAAACCGTGCTGTTCCCCTTCATAAGCAACGTAAGCAACCGGTAAACCTTTAGCTTTCAATATCTCTACCATCATTTCGGCTTGATTGGGCGGCACGACTTTATCTTCCAATCCTTGAAAGAAGATAACGGGACAAGATAAACCTTCGGCTGCATGAATGGGCGATCGAGCTACATACAAATCTTTTCGTGCAGGATAAGGCCCGATCAATCCATCCAGATACCGCGCTTCAAACTTGTGAGTATCATTTGTCAAAGCCTCCAAATCGCTAACTCCATAATAGCTCGCACCGGCCTTAAACACATCGCGGAAAGTCAGAGCGCACAGAGTTGTGTAGCCCCCTGCACTGCCTCCGGCGATCGCCATTCTTTCGCCGTCTACCAAACCCTGTTCGGCTAAATATTTAGCACCATTAGCGCAGTCATCAACATCAACAATACCCCAACTATCTTGCAGCCTTCTTCTGTATTCCCGGCCGTAACCAGTGCTACCACCGTAGTTGACATCAAGCACCGCAAAACCGCGACTCGTCCAATATTGAATTTTCAAATTCATGCTGCTAGAAGTAGCAGCAGTCGGGCCGCCGTGGCTTTTGACAACTAACGGCGGTTTTTCAGATTCAGGTGCAGCGAAGTCTTGGTTTTTCGGAGGATAGAAGAAGCCAAAAGCAGTCAAACCATTTTCGGTGGGAAATTCCAGCGGTTCCGGTACAGAAAGATAACCAGAATCGATGTTTAAATCGCTCGACTTTCGCAAAATTTTCCGTTGACTTGTGGCTAAATTTAGCTGTACAATAGCAGTAGATGCGATCGGCGAACCTGCCAGGAAAACTACCGTTTCTCCGCGCGCTTGCACCGACGAAATATCAGTGTAACCTGTCTCAATATTTGTCAACTGCTTTGTCGCTAAATCGAGACTCGCTAAATGCCACTTTCCCTGCTGAGTGTAGGTGCAAATAATTTGACTTTCCGACACAACAGCATAGGTTGACATTCCAAAAACCCACTGAGGGAGACCGAATTCAGCGGACATTTCGCAGACAGGTTCAATTTCTGGTTGTTCGCGCAAGCTTGTTTCTATTTTTGCTTCCCCCCTTGCTAAGGGGGGATTGAGGGGGGTTCTATAGAAATTCCACCAGTTCGATTTGTCAGAAACAAAATACAAAACTCCATCGGGCGACCATTCCGGCTGAAAAATCGACTCATCAACTCCGCCAGCAACTAAGTTTTTTTCACCTAAAGAACCGTCAACATTAATTTCTGCCACCCACAATTCGGTGCCATCCCACGGCATATTTGGATGGTTCCAACAAATCCAGGAAAGTTGAGAACCGTCAGGGTTCAAACGAGGGGAACCATAAAAATCGTTGCCCTGAGTTAAGATTTGAATATCTGCGCCGTCATCCAAATTAATGCTAACAATTGTATTCACAGATTCGCCTTCACCTGCATTGTCTTCGCGCACGCAAATCAGGCGATTTCTTTGCTTGTCAACAATCGCATCTGCGTAGCAACACTTAGCAGCAGGTGTCAAGGGTTCTGGTGGAGAATTTAATGTTTGACAATAAATTCTTTGGTCGGCAAAATGAGAAAAATAGATAGTGTCGCCAGCAACTGCAAAAGCACCGCCTCCGTATTCGTGAACGCGGGTGCGAACGTTGAACGGAGGCGGTGTTACGTCAGCTATTTTACCGTCGGGAGTGCGCCGCACGATGACGCTTCGTCCTGCTTCCGAGGGCCGTCCTTCTACCCAGTAAATAGCGTCGCCGTCAATAGCAATTTGTCCGAGTCCGACAGTTCCCGAAACAATTAAATCTGAGGTAATGGGAGATTTCCAAGAGCCGTAAGGTGATACTGTATTCATATAGTTTAGGTTGTTTTGTTTGACGCACAAATACAGGAGTTACGCACTCTCGACAAAGAAACCGGGTTTTTTGCATAATCTGCAAGTTGCAACAAAGTATTTTCGTAAAAAACCCGGTTTCTAGTCACCCGTGCGTTGAGGACTAACATAAATTTATATTTGTACTTTACAGGAATTCAGTCACGGGGAAGCAGAATGTCGAAAAAATTGGTACTAATGGATCACGACGGTGCAGTTGACGACTATCTCTCAGTCGTGTTGCTGATGACAATGGAGGAAGTGCAAACTCTGGGAGTAATTGTCACTCCGGCGGATTGCTACATTCAGCCAGCCGTGAGTGCAACCCGCAAAATCCTCGATTTGATGGGGTGTTCAGAGGTGCCAGTGGCGGCGAGTACGGTGCGGGGATTGAATCCATTTCCGGTGTTGTTTAGGCGAGATTCCTTTGCGTGCGATCGACTTCCCATTCTAAATGAAAAAGCAACCATTGACACACCGTTAATATCAGAACCCGGACAAAACTTTATGGTGGGAGTTTTGCGGGATGCAAAGGAACCGGTCACATTAATGGTAACGGGGCCGCTAACAACAGTGGCACAAGCCTTAGATATTGCACCAGAAATTGAAAGCAAAATCAAAGAAATTGTGTGGATGGGAGGGGCGCTCAACGCTATAGGCAATGTTAGCAAAGATATGAAACCGGGACAAGATATGTCGGCGGAATGGAATGCTTACTGGGATCCGATAGCCATTGAGAGAATTTGGCAAACACAAATTCCCGTTGTGATGTGTCCTTTAGATATCACCAATAATGTACCGCTGACTGTGGATTTTTCTAATCGCTTAGCCAGACAGCGCAAATATTCAATCTCCGATTTAGCAGGACAGTGTTATGCTTTAGCAATATCTCAAGATTACTATTTTTGGGATATTTTGGCAACGGCTTATTTGGTACATCCAGAATTTTACGAACTGCGAGAATGGGAAACCGAAATAGTTACCGAAGGTGTCAGTCAAGGGCGTACAAAAGTTGAAACAGGAGGGCGAAAAATTCAAGCAATGGATCGAGTAGATACGGAAAAGTTTTACAATTACATATTGCAACAGTGGGCGCGTTAAGCATAACAATATCTGGTAGAGGCGGGTTGTTAGCCAAAAATATCCCTACAAAACCCGCCCTAACTCAAATATTTACGCTATCTTCTCTTTCCTCTCTTTCTCTGCGCCCTCTGCGCCCTCTGCGGTTAATCAAAAAAAATCTCATTCACAAATCCAACAAAATTGCGGTAAGCGGCGTGGACTCGGTTCGTCAATTGTCGATAGTGGAAAAAATCCGATGAAATTATCCTCAAAAAAATTCTGGATTGTTGCGTGTGTTTTGTACTTGTTAATTATTCTCAGTATCATGCTGGTAGCAGATATGGGAAAGTTAACTAACTTTCCTCTGGCTCATCCGCCTTATGACAAACTCGGACATTTTATTTTGTACGGAATAGCATCTTTTTTGTGCCATAGAGCAACGGGCAAAAAAATGATGATGGTGTTGAATTATCCAATTCCTTTCGGGCCAGCACTGTTTACTATTTTCACTGCTGGGGAAGAAATGCTGCAAGCTATTTTGCCAAATCGTACTGCTAGTATTGAAGATTTTTTAGCGAGTTTTGCGGGTATTGTAGTTTTTTATTGGATTGGAGAAGCTTGGGATAAAGAAAAAGGAAAGTTCGGCAACTGATTGTGTAACGGATGTAACGGATGTAACGGATGCAAGGAAGAAATAAGAATAAGGAAGAAGGAAGGAAAGAAGGAAGAAAGAAAGAAGAAGGAAGAAGGAAGAAGGAAGAAGGAAGAAGTTGAGTTTGTAGGGTGATATTCGGCGCATCGGTTGATGGGGGCGATCGACTAATGTTGTGTTTATGTATTATCCAACCATTGCGATCGGGTGCGTAGCTATTAAATTAGCTAGGGATTGTTGGTGGATCCACACCCTAGGACTTTTTTGGTATAAGGATATTTTGGCAGCATAAAATGGAGCAAATGTCAATAAAATGTGTTTGCGAGGGATCAATTAGTCTCTTCCAAAAAGGTTTGTACTCGACCGTTTGGTCTTAAGACTACTCGAATTTTCGGGTTTTTTCCATGAGTAACGGCAGAAACAAAGGGCTCGCCGACTAAGGGCATACTAGCCCGATCGATATAATCGGCGGCTGCTTTGCCCATCGGGACAATAGTTTGAATTGAGCCGTTTTCATCGATTTGCAGGCTGTATTCTAAGGTTTGTTCCATTCCTTCTGGTGGCTTCCAGCGTTCCTCAAAGTAGGTTCTAGCTTCTGAAACTTGGGGAATTGTGTCAAATAAGGTGCGGTTTTTTTTGCTGGCGGTAGCCCGGTTGTTGTCCTCAGACTCGGCTTGCGGTTTAGTGTCCTCAAGGGGTGGGAGTTCGGTGCTGGGGGGGGAAATAGGCTGGGGGAGGGGGGGGAATGATTGCGGTGGGGGAACTGGGAATCGCGATGCAGATAGGGATGGTGGCAGGGGGGGCGGTACGGCGGGAGCTAGTCTCGGCGGTATGGGGGGCAGCAGGTAGGGTGCTTGGGGGGCGGCAATTGGGGGCCCTGCGGGATCGGGAATTGTGATGATTTGCCCTTGGGGGAAGGCTGGGGCGCTCTGTGATACTGCGGGTGCGCTGCTGTTGGGGGGGAATAGCAGGGGTGGCTGCTGGATGGGGCTGGGTTTGTTGGTGCTTGGGCTTGGGGCTAGGGCGATAGGGGGCAAGCTGGGGCTGGGGGTGGCGGCGGCGGTGTTGATGGGCGGGGGCGGTAGGGGGGGTAAGCCTGGTGTGGCTGCGGCTGTTGGTGTTGCTGTTGGGGATGTGGTGGGGGATGTGGTGGGGGCGGGAACTGGGCTGGGGGTGGCGCCGGCAAGTATTTGGGGCTGCGGGAGTGCGGGGGTAAATTGTGGGTTGGTGGGGGCTGTGACGGGGGCTGTGGCGGTTGTTGGGGAGGTGTTGGAGGACGATCGATCGAGCATTTTAACAATTCCCGTGGTCATTCCGACGCTGGCGACTAGGATTGCTGCGATATTCAACCATGGTAATGCTTTCGCTTCTGGGCGATCGCGGTTGAGGTTAGGGACTGCCATGACTTCGGCGGCGCAGTCATCTAGTGCGGTGGCCAAGTCAAAGAGTTGGAGGGTACTCAAGTGTACTTCCGGCCCGGATTCGGCGGCGCTCAATGAGCCTAAGAACAAGTTGTGGGCTAGCAAGCCGCGGGGTTCTAGGCGGGGGGGGACTGGCAGGTAGGTAGTGTTTGGGGCGGCGGTTGCTAGTTCGGATGCGTTGGGGGGTCGATCGAATGTAACGACATTGCGCGCGACTTCTGGCGAGTCTGGGGCTATGGTAAAACCTGTTTGGGAGTTGAGGTTGTTGTCCCAATCGCGGGCTTCGCCGAGGAAGTTTTGGACGTAGTTGGTGACTGCTTCGTGGAGGGTTTCGAGTTGATTGCGATCGCCCCTGAGAGTAACGTGTTCGGTATCTGGTAGCCTGGGGTCATCTAGTCGCAACTCAAAATTTAAAGATTTAAACACGGGTTTGCCCGCCCAACGAGATAGAGGCGAACTTTTGGCTGTAATTTCCAGCGTGCAAGTGGGGGGCGTGTAGCGTTTGAGAGCCATAGCAAGAAGACTGTATGTTATTTGTTATTTGTTATTTGTTATTTGTTATTTGTTTGTTCTAATAACCAATAACCAATAACTAATGACTGGTGACTAATTCTTAGCACGATCTAGGAGGGCGAGCCAGAGGCGCCGGTGGCCGCCGGGACTGCTGTAAAACAGCAAATCGATCAGGAGTTTCAGGGCCAAATTAGTTAGTTCTTTTGCCGATAAAGTTTCTGCATCTTCCATGCGATCGGCATAAGTGTTGCTGAACCTATCAATATAGTCTCCCAACAAAGCGACTGTGTGAGGTTCGCGGTTTTGCTCAGCCATTTGTTCGAGCAAGGCCACGGCGCGGCGGATTAAAGCTTGATGCTGTTTTGCCAAATTACAGCTTATCAAAACGAGCGATCGAGCTTCCTCCACATCCAGTTTTTTCCGTCCTCCCTGGCCTTTTCGCAGCGGGTTCGATTGGCGCAGCCGCCACAAAGCTACGCGATCGGCTACCATTGGCTCTAAATTCAGTTCGGCTGCTACCTTGAGCATCGCCTCTGAGCCAATTTCTGCCAGGGCTTCTAGGGCTAACAGCACTAAATCCAGTTGGGCTTTAATGTTGTCCAACTGGGTAGGTTCTGGTGCTTTTTGGGTCAATTCTTCCCAGTTGGGAGATGGGCCCGTTTCGTTTGTGGGAGCGGAGGGCTTTACAGTCGAGCGCATGGCTTGGGCACGGGAAATAAGACAGGTTGATGCAGGATATCGACAGTATGCAGTAATGCAAGCTTTGTGGCCGGACAAAAGCTGATCTGTTAATTTTTCTCCATAACTCGTGGCTTTGATTCCGGCAATCCTAGTTGCTGGACGGATTTGCGAGTTGAAAGTTGCGGTTGCAAGTTCGATCGCCCAACCGCAGCAAAACCCAAAAATTTTCACCCCCAACCATCCTACGCCGCAGAGTGACCGAAATCAAATCAGTGTTTTGAGGCGATCGGAACTTATATCAAGGCCAAACTCTTAGCATTCTCGAATGCTACTTATAGTCTGTCGCTACTTATAGTCTGTCAGATTATAGTTGTCATTGCTTAATCTGGCGCAATCTATGGATATTACGGAGCAATTTGGCAAAAAAGTTAGACATTTCAGAAAGCTCAGAAATCTTTCCCAAGATCAGCTTGCAGAACTATCTGAATTACATCGTACTTATATTGGCTCTGTTGAACGAGGAGAAAGGAATATAACGCTGCTGAATGCAAACAAAATAGCCAAAGCATTATCCGTTAGTTTAGCTGAACTGGTAACTGATGACTGAAAGAAAACTAGATCAAATTTTAGCAAAATACCAAAATTCATTTACCGAGAAAGTTTACGCAGAAGAGAATGAAGAACACGATATTTTAATGGATGTGTTTGGTATTTCTCCCATAATAAAAAGAGAAAATAGGCAATATTGGGGGCGCGAGTTAGGTATGTGTTGGCAATTGTTAGTTATTGAAACGTGCAAAACATATTGCAGTAGTTTTCAGCCAGCATTTAAAGTGGGAAGCGATGAGCCGTGCGATCTAATTGTTGATGGGTATGCGATAGATACAAAATATCGTATTGGCTCAGGAGATTCTGGAACACTGAAAAAGTTTAAATCCTATGGCCAACTACTTCGTACCTATAATTATGAGCCAGTTTTTTTAATACTTAGACAAGATAATTTGTCCGCAGCTATTACAGCGTGCCAAGTAGGGACTTGGAGAGTTTATACTGGCGATGCTTCGTTTGAGTTTATACAAACAATAAGTGGGTTTGATTTAAAGTCATTTCTTATTGAAAGAGTGGGAGAATTCCCTGTACACCGATGAAACTATCAAGGCGCTTGTTAATAATATCTATGTAGTCAGGTACTATTTCAATGCCAACATACTTAATCCCAAATTCTTGCGCCGCCAGTAATGTAGTTCCCGATCCTGCGAAAGGATCGATTAGAATAGAATTTTCCAAACGCGGTACAAATATTTCAACCAACTTTCTCATTAGAGCGATCGGTTTGACTGTGCAATGAACGTTAAACTCCTCGGTTTTCTCACGCTGTATACCTTCTAAAATATTTGACTGAAAACCACCGCACCGATCTTTAGTATAAAATAGACCAGTACCATACTCCTGTAGAGTTTCCAAGTAATTATTGACCAGTGGTTTTTGAAGTACGCAGATTGCTTCCCATTCGTTCCTCAGACAACTGTGCCAACCATCCCATTTTTCAGGATTTTCATATCCTTTCTTCTCCAACTGTTGTTTGATATTGACACCTTTAGGGATACCACTGGATCTTTTATAAACAAGCATATCTCTCGCATAGAAACCAGCACTTTCAAGTGCTACTTGTACGTGAGCAACAGTCCGCGTGCTGTTGAAAACTAAAACTGTCGCACCCGGTTTGCAGATCCGAAAAAGCTGCTCGCCCCACTCAAAGCACCACTTTTCATAATCCAGAGTGTTGTTACGATTCCTTTGATACCATTTTTCGTTTCTGACTCCACCTGCTAAACCACTGCCATATGGAATGTTTTTAACAAGGGTTTTACTTCCTTTGTCATTGACTTTTTCAATACGTCTTTGAATTTCTGAGTCATCCCATTTATGCCCAATAAATTCATAATTGTAAGGTGGGTCAGTGATACACGCAGAAATATAATTTTCTGGCAATGTCTTCATCACTTCACGACAGTCGCCAACCAAAACTTCATTTGAGGGAGTTTTTTTCATTAGTCAGGCAGTTAGTTACTCAATATGATACTTTATGGTGTTTATATCATATCAATTCCGGCTGCGCCGGAATGACAAGCGAGGAGACGGCTTGGCCTTAGTCCCTACGCCAGATTAATTGTAGGGACTAAGGCCAAGCCGTCTCCTAATTTCGACTACTAATAATTCCGATGGTACCGGATTTGATATCAACCGGAAATGTGTAAATCCTGACTATTTCAAATAAACCAAGGTCACACCTCCACCTCCTTCTTTTTGACTGGCGAGCTCGTAGCGGGAAACCTGCGGGTGAGAATCGAGGAACTCGTGAACCCCGCGCCGTAACTGTCCTGTACCTTTGCCGTGAATTATCCACAGCGCACCGTATTCGACTGCTTTGGAAAGAGCTCTGTCGATTTCGATTTCGGCATCGGAGACTCTGGCGCCCCGAAGGTCGATCGAATTATTAGCAGTGCGGATGGCAATTTCGGGATTGGGTTTTGCTGGTTCCGACGCTGCTTGTTTAGCTTTGGCGGTAGCGGCTGCTTGAGCTGCAACCTTGGCTAATTGAGCCTTAGTTTCCGGTTTTTGACCGTCGAGGGATTCAATTTCTGTTAGTTTGACGGTCATTTTCATAATCCCAAACCGCACGCTCAACTCTTCGTTAGCATCTGGCCCGCTGAGAACTTCGGCGGTTTGGCCTAAGCTGGGAATGCGGATACGATCGCCCGTTTTTGGCATAAAACCCGGTTTCGGTTTCGCCGGTTGTTTCCGAGAGGGCAGGTGTTTTTGGGAAATTTGATTTAAGGTTTCTGTCGCTATTTGGGCATTTTGAGCCGTTTGGTCGCCCGCCTGCAAGCGACGAATAATTTGAGCAATTTCTGATTTTGCCGATCCTATTGCCTCATTTACTGCCACTTCCTGAGCTATTTTTAGTTCTCGCTCCCGCTCTTGCAAAGCCGCTGCTTTTTGAGAAACTTCCTTGTGCAGTTTTTCGGTTTGGTGCAGCAGTTGAGTTGCTTCTCTGGCCTTGGTTTCCTGTCTCCGGCGCTGGGCTTCGAGTCCAGCAATCACTTGATTGACATCTTGAGATGCTCCGCCGACATAGGTTTGAGCTTCATCGACTATCGATGCTAGCAAACCGAGTCTTTTAGCAATAGTTAGGGCGTTGGAACGTCCGGGAATTCCCCACAGCAAGCGATAGGTTGGCTGCATCGAACTGTCGTCAAATTCTACTGAGGCATTTTCAAAGCGGGCGTCTTGATATTTGAGGGCTTTGAGTTCGCCAAAGTGGGTAGTTGCGACTGTTAGCAGCGAATGTTGGGCGAGATATTGCAATAGGGCGATCGCCAATGCACTGCCTTCTGATGGGAATTGGGAATTGGGAATTGGGAATTGGGAATTGGGAATTGGGAATTGGGAATTGGGAATTGGGAATTGGGAATTGGGAATTGGGAATTGGGAATTTTCTTCTCCTTCTCCTGCACTTTCCCCTTCCGATTTATTATGCAAAACTTCTAAAATGCGGCTGATGCGGCGGATGTGGCCGGAAAAAGTAGACAAACTTTGCTGCAAAGATTGTTCGTCACCAATATCAGCAAGAATATTGTCGAACCAAGGCAATTCTACGGGTTCGCGGGCGGCGACAAACATTCCTGCTTTCGCCATTAAAGCTGCCAATCCCAAGGTTTTGAGCGTGACAGTTTTGCCACCGGTGTTGGGGCCGGTGATGGCGACGACGCGGATCTGGGGGCTGATTGTTAAATCGACGGGAACGACTGCAAAGCCTTGTTCGTGCTGTTGCTGCCAAACTAATAAAGGATGGCGCAATTGACGGAGGGTAATTGGCGATCGCAGATTCCGAATTAATACTTGGCTTTTTTCTGGTTGTTCCTCATCTAAATTTTCATCACTCGAATTTTCATCATCTAATTTTTCTGTATTTTTTGGTGCTAATTCTGGCTCTCCCAAGTCGATAAATTTCGGCGGGTTTGCTTGGAGCCAATAACCGTAGCGCGCTTTAGCCGCAGCTAAATCTATAGTTGTTACTACCACCACCAATCTATCTAAATCTGGTTTGACTGCTGCGACTTGCTCGGTGAGGGCGCGGCGGACTGCTTCTTCTTCGGCTTGTTCTTGCCGGAGCAACTGCCGCATTTGGTTGTTAAGATTGACTGTGTTGTGGGGTTCTACGTACAGTGTCGCGCCGCTGGCGGAGGAGTCGTGAACGATGCCCGGTATAGCATCTTTTTGGGGAGCTTTTACCGGAATCACAAAGCGCGAACTTCTTTGGGTGATTACCTGTTCTTGGACGGCGTTGGATTGGCGCTGTAAAATTCCTTGCAATATTTGATAAATGCGATCGCGCAACTGTCGCATTTGCACTCGAATTCCTGCTAATTTAGGAGTGGCGCGATCGGCTACTTGAGCGCGATCGTCTATACAGCGATGGATTTCTTGCTCGATTTCGGGATAAGTCCGCAGTTGCGATGCCAGTTCTTTGAGCGTCGGGACATCGGGCGCCGAGTCAATTATCCGGCGCAATTGCCTTGCTCCTGCGAGTGTAGTAGCAATCGCGAGCAATTCTTCGCCACCGAGCAAACCTTGAAGTTCGGCTCGTTGCAGGGTAGAGCCGATGTCTTGGATGCCCTCAAAACTCAAAGCACCCCCAGCGCGGCTTTCTAACTGATAAGCTTCCTGAGTTTGGGCTAGGAGTTCGGCTGTTTGAGCTTGAGTTGCTGGGATTTGGAGGTCGAGGGCGGCCGCGACGCCGAGTTTAGTAGCAGCGAAGGTAGCCAAGTGCTGACACAGGCGCGGCCATTCTAATAGTTCTAGTGTTTCGGATTGAATCAAAGTTGAGGTGGTGTTGGTGATTGGCATTCCCAGGCGCTGACCGAGAAGGTTCATTTGACGATACTATTAATTAATTTTAAAGTTTTTTATGGTTTCCGGGCGCAACTTGAGAAAGTATCTGGGATAACCGTCAGTCTATTTTCCATGTTTGGATTTGAGATTTGAGATTTATTGCACAGGTGAATCTGCGAGCTTGAACAGGGTCTAAAATTGTAGGATCTCCACGACTCCTGTCGGGGGCTGGTATCTGTTTGCGGGCGGGTGACAAATTAGCAAGGCGAGAATTTGTATTTTTGGGTTCGCCGTCTCAAATTATACATTCTACTGATACCTGTTTGGCAAAACGATGCAACTGTAGGCCCGCAATCCAAATCATTATCCAGTAACTCCTGCCCAATCTAAAATCTCCAATCTAAAATCTCAAATGGTATGAGCATTTTTGCTGTTGAGGGAGCTAGCATCTACTGTTTTTTGCTGGGATTAAACTATTTTGTTTTAAATATGTCCGGGTAATTGTGGCGGTTGTATCCTAAAGAGAAAGTTGTGGAGCTGGTGTTATGGCAAAGATTCTGACGATCGCAGATAGTGTGACTTGGGAAGTCGTCCAAGAGTTACTGGAAAAGGAGGGACATCAGGTAAAAGTCGCTTCCGACGGCAAAGATGGTTTTGACATGGCGAGGGAATTATCTCCGGATGTGATAATTTGCGATGGGACTTTGCCTCAAATTCACTGGTTGGAGGTGTGCCGGCTGGTGAAAGCCGATAGAGAATTGAGTACAGGGTATTTTCTGCTGCTGACAACACCCGAGCAATTTGCCGAAGTTCAAGAATTGGACGCGCTGGTGGACGATTTTCTGTTGAAACCGATAGTGAAGCAAGAATTGTTGGGGAGGCTGCGGGCGGGATTGCGCGAGCGCGAGTTGAGGCTGGAGTTGGCACGAACTCAGCAAGAATTGCAACTGTCGCGCGATCGATCGCTGGAAAGTGAAAAAATGTCCAACTTGGGGGAATTAGTGTCTGGTATTGCCCACGAAATTAACAACCCAATTACTTTTATTTACAGCAATCTCACCCACGTCCAAAGTTACGCTACCGATTTAATTGAACTACTGCGATTGTATCAAAAACAGCTCGTCAATCCTGACGCGGAAATTATGCAAAAACAGCAAGATATGGATGTGGAATTCCTGCTCGACGACTTGTTGAAAATTGTGAGTTCCATGCGTACCGGGAGCGATCGCATCCGCCAAATAATCTTGTCGGTACAGGATTTTTCCCGCAGCGATCGCTCTGGCTGGCAGTTATTCGATATTTCCGACGGTTTAGAAAACACTTTGTTGTTGTTGCAGCACCGCTTGCCGGCCCGCGATGGCAGGCGGGATATCAAGGTGATGAAGGAATACGGAAATTTGCCGCAAGTTGAGTGTTACGCGGGTCAGCTCAATCAAGCTTTTCTGAATATTATCAATCATGCGATCGATGCTTTAGAAGAGTCGAGTCAAGAGTTGGATGAGTCGGAATCGGTCAAATTTAGACCTGTAATTTTGATTAGCACTCAGGTAATCGATGCTCAGCGGATTGCTATTGAGATTGCTGATAACGGCATGGCAATCAGCGAAGAGATTGCAGCGGAAAATTCGGACAATTTTTTGATGGGGAAACCTGCGGAATACAGCAGCACCTTGGGGATTGCTGTCAGCTATCGGATAATTGTAGAGCAGCATAAAGGAGAGTTAAAGTATTTTTCGGAACCGGGTAAAGGTACTAAGTTTCGGATAGAAATCCCGCTCAGGCACAGTTAATTAATGGGAGGTTAATCTTTAGGTACGTAGTTGCGCTTCAGCGCTCTTTGTTTATATAGATAAGAGCGCTAAAGCGCAACAACGTACCTTATTTTTCGTGAGATATTGTGGCGAATCCGCCCCAAGCGATGGGTGCATCTCACCGTTGAAGAGGGCGAAGCATGACCGCATATAAGTTATTAGTTATAATCCCATATTGACTGCGGTCATGCTTCGCCCCTACAAACATATTTGCCAAAACCAGATGCACCATTTATATTTATATAATAGTAGATTTAAATGATTTGTAAGATGCTGTTTCTCTGGATCAAGAGCCTGCTCTGCGGTTAGTTGTAAAAACTCCGATCAACCGCCAGACCCGGAAATTGAGAAACTACTTCGATATCAAATATTGGAAAATGTAAAATTTTGTATAGAAATTACCCAAGTTTCCGAAAGATAGACGATAGTTGATATTCAAGAGACTTCAATCGTCAACAAAAACAAGTTTAAATTAGGTAATAAAATGGTAGTAGCAGCACCTGTTCAATCCGGCAGTCAGTCGATTTTTCAAGCTCGTTATGACAACTTTATTGGCGGTAAGTGGGTAGCACCGGTGAAGGGGAAATACTCGGAAAACCTTTCTCCAATTACCGGAAAATCAATTTGTCAAATTCCCCGATCGAGCGCGGAGGATGTAGAATTGGCACTAGATGCTGCCCACGCCGCGAAAGACAAGTGGGGTAAGACTTCCCCCGCAGACAGGGCACGGGTTTTGCACAAAATTGCCGATCGCATCGAAGAAAACCTCGATCGCCTCGCCATCGCCGAAACCTGGGACAACGGTAAACCAATTCGCGAAACCAGACTAGCAGACATCCCACTGGCGATCGACCATTTCCGCTACTTCGCAAGCTGCATCCGGGCCCAAGAAGGGTCGATCGGCGAACTCGACGAAAACACCGTCGCCTACCACTTCCACGAACCCCTAGGCGTCATCGGACAAATCATCCCCTGGAACTTCCCAATCCTCATGGCTGCGTGGAAACTCGCCCCAGCCCTCGCCGCCGGAAACTGCGTTGTCCTCAAACCCGCAGGGCCAACCCCCGCATCCATCCTAGTATTGATGGAAATCATCGCCGACTTAGTACCGGATGGCGTCATCAACGTCGTCAACGGGCCCGGCGCCGAAATCGGCAAAACCCTCGCCACCAGCCCCCGGATTGCGAAAGTAGCCTTCACCGGTGAAACAACCACGGGCCGGCTGATCATGCAGTACGCCTCCCAAAACGTCATCCCCGTCACCCTAGAATTAGGCGGAAAATCGCCCAACATTTTCTTTGAGGATGTCTGCGCCCAAGATGACGATTTTCTGGACAAAGCAGTCGAAGGCTTTGTGATGTTTGCTTTCAACCAAGGCGAAGTTTGCACTTGTCCTTCGCGGGCGTTAATTCAAGAGTCAATTTACGATCGATTCATGGAAAAGGCGATCGATCGCATCCGCCAAATCAAACAAGACAACCCCCTAGATCCAACAACCGCCCTCGGCGCGCAAGTCTCCGTCAACCAGATGGAAAAAATCGCCGAATACGTCAAAATCGGGCGTGAAGAAGGCGCAGAATGCCTGATTGGCGGCGAAAGAAAAATCTTATCCGGCGACTTACAAGACGGCTATTATTTCCAGCCGACAGTCTTCAAAGGAAACAACAAAATGCGAATTTTCCAAGAAGAAATCTTCGGCCCAGTATTAGCAGTCACCACCTTCAAAGACGAAGCCCAAGCCTTAGAAATTGCCAACGATACGTTGTACGGTTTAGGCGCCGGAGTTTGGACGCGCGACATCAACACCGCCTACCGCATGGGCCGCGCCATTCAAGCAGGCCGCGTGTGGACAAACTGCTATCATTTGTATCCCGCCCACGCAGCCTTCGGCGGCTACAAATCATCGGGTATCGGCCGCGAAAACCACAAAATGATGCTCGATCACTACCAACAAACCAAGAACTTATTAGTCAGCTACAGCCCGAAAGCATTAGGCTTCTTCTAAAAAGGTACGTAGTTGCGCTTCAGCGCTCTTAGATTATCTAAAAAAAGAGCGCCAAATCGCAACAACCAAGAACTTCTTCTAAAAGGTACGTAGTTGCGCTTCAGCGCTCTTATCCATATACAAACAAGAGCGCTAAAGCGCAACAACGTACTTAATTACCATACAATAATTTCTCCCATGGAAACAATCCCCAAAGTCACAGCCACAGAAGCCGCCTTAAAACTAATAGAATACCTCAAAACCCAGCACGGAGAATTGATGTTTCACCAATCCGGCGGCTGCTGCGACGGTAGTTCTCCCATGTGCTATCCCAACGGGGAATTAATCGTCGGCGATGGCGATGTATTGCTGGGAAAACTAGACGGTTGTCCCTTTTATATTGCAGCACAGCAATACGAACATTGGCAGCACACGCAGTTAATCCTAGACGTAGTACAGGGGCCCGGAGGCAGCGATTTTTCCCTGGAAGGGCCGGAGGGAGAGCGTTTTATTACTCGTTCTCGCTTGTTTATCAATGTTGATTAATTGTATTTTGCCTCTTGTTTGGACTAAAGAAATTTTATTTGTATTGAACCGCAGAAGGCGCAGAAAACGCAGAGATAGGACTTACGAGAGCAGTCAGAAACCGGGTTTTTTACGAATATCCTTCGCCGCAGCTACAAAATTTAGGAAAAAACCCGGTTTCTTGGGCCTTGATGCGTAAGTCCTAAGAGAAAGAGAACAGAGAGATATCTTATAGATGTTGACAATCTAGGCGTTTTTTGCTAGATGTACTTTGTCTAAGGCAAGCGCGTTTCTTTAATAAATGAGATGCCATCAAAAATACTGTTTTTAAAGGCTTGAGTGCTGCGAACTCGGTGATTTTCGCTGAGTAATGTCATTGTTTCCATAAAGGTAATAAGGACGTTATCTTCAGTTTTATTTGCCCGAAAGCATACTGTTTCCTGGCCTGCATCCCAGGCGATCGCCGAAAAATCAGAATAACTGCTAGAATACAGTTTCAGAATCCGTTCTTCAAACTCTCCTTGAAAATTAAGCTGAACGCGAGAACCGTCTGAAAATTCATAATTGTTAACTTGTTGGTAGTGACTTCCTTGAATCCAGATGGTAAAATTACCGAAAAAGCTGCGAGAAAAATGTCCGCGAGTATCGGTCTTGATGTATTCTCCTTGCCAAGTACCAATATGACGGGTAAAAATTTCAGGTACTTTCTCCAAATCTGGAGAACTTACAGGGGTTACTGTATTTTCACGAATTACAGGATTGTTACTCATTATTTCCTCTCCAGTTTTTCTCGACACCTGATTTGCTTAAGACTGACGGAAAAATCAAGTTAATTTCATCATTAAACCACCCAGAGTTTGTTGATCTGTACTGCATTTAATTAAATTGTAAATTTCAATTTCATCTCCCCCTCTCCCCCTCTCCCCCTCTCTCTTTCTTAACGACGGCCAACTTTTTGACTAATTTCTCGGCTGCTGCGTTGATATTCGTGGACAATTGGGAGTCTTTCAGTTTGGAAGTTTTCCAGGGCTTCGGGAATATTTGCACTATTTGCGAGATGTTTTGCTAAATACAAACCATCTTCCCAACCGGAAGTCATTCCTCTGGCGCGTGTGGAACTTTTGGCGTGGGCTGCATCTCCAATTAAGATAACACGACCATCGTAGATTTTCGGTAGGGGGTCAATGTCATAGGAAAAACGACAGACAATATTTTCTAAAGGCGTTGATTCTATAAGTTTTCGGGCATCTTCTGGGAGTTTTGCTAGTTCTTCGGGAGGAATGGTAATATTGGTAGGTTGCAGTTTCCCGATTTCAGATTCAGTGCGCTCTTTTTCAATAAAGAAGCCCCAATGAGTGCGACCTCCACCGATGTGAAAGAAGTTGGCATAAATTCCCCGACCCCGTACATAAACAAAAAAGTTTCCTTCGGGACAGAAGCTGTTATCTTCGACTATTCCCCGCCAGACGACATCGCCTAAATAAAATAGTTCTACGTTAGGAACTATAAATTGACGGACTTTTGAGACAATGCCATCGGCACCAATTAATAGATCGCCTTCCCATTTTGTGCCATCTTTAAAGTGGGCGATCGCACTGTGCTCGGTTTGGGCGATCGATGCCAATTCTGCATTAAAATGAATACACTCGGGGGGTAACTCGTCAAGGATTGCTTCTAATATAGCTTTGCGGTGTACCAGCATTGCTGGGACTTCGTTTTCTTCGTAGGTGACTGGCTCGGAATTGATGACACCGCCGCGCAGGTTGCGAAACTCGAATAATTTAACTCGATCGCCCGAGTTGATGATTTTTTCGGTAATTTGAGCGTTGCCTTGATGCAGTGCTTCCATACCTGCTTGCACGATCAGAATACCACAGCCATCGGTACGCGGATAGGGTGCTTTTTCAAACAAGTCAACTTTAAACCCTTGTTGAATCAGCAAAATTGCCAGATAAGCTCCTGATGTTCCTGCGCCGATAATACCTATCCTGGTCTGGGACGGAACCATTTGTGCTGCTCCTGATTTTAAGATTGCGATCGCTCCTCAACCAATATTATTATTACATAAAATAAGATTTGGGCTAGGTCTGGATGGGCGATCCTCTTTGAGGGCTTTGCTAACGAGCTTTTGGTGATAGCGACTGGTTTCAAGCAGCAGTTAAAATCAGTATCGGAAGTGATGCAGGATTAATAATTAATATTATGTCAGATCTAACGACCATATTGGTTTGTAGTGAGGACTTTAGTCCGCATCAAAGAGAGGACTGAAGTCCTCACTACGAACCGTTACTGATTGTGGTCAATTGACCGGACATAATATAATGGGTGAGTTGAAAATTATCGCACTCACAACTTAAGGCTGGTTTAAGCTTTAGGAGTGGTAATTAAAGCCAATTCAATTTTGTCATCAGGCTTTTGAGTGACTTTTGCGTCCAAACCAGGACCAAAAAATTTAGCTATTTTTTCTTGCTTTTCTTCCCAAAGTGCGATCGGCAGCAGCGGCGAATAAAACTCTAGAATTAAAGCATAAGCACCGTCAATATCAACTTCCCGCAAGCTTTGGAGGAGGGGGCGTTCCTCGTCAGTCGGGGCCATTCCCAAGCGTTCCAGAGCGTCATCTAAGTGGGCGGGTTGGCCGTAACGAAATCGGGTGATATCTTTGCGGACTTGGTTTTGAGTATCCGTGGCCTGACTTTCTCTCAACAGGAGAACTTCAGGAGAAGTCGGTTCGGTGAACTCCACTGGCTCGAGTTCGGCTGCTTTCAGGGCCAAACCTCCCAGCAAAAGGGGAATTCCATAAAAAAAACCGGCTAGGTTGAGGGTAGCTTGGTCGGTGAAGTAGGCATAGAACCCGACTACTGCTAAAATACCGCCCACCACTAAGGCTAGGCTTGCTAAAGAAATTTTACGTAACATATTAGTGAGGTAAGTAGCTGGAATCAACAATATACTTTAATTATTATCGGGCAAGAAGTCTGGAATAAATTTAGTTTTTTTGCCAAAATACCGGTCAAAACTGCTAGCATCTATGAGAGCGGGTTCTCTGTGCATCCACAATCTTGTCTCTAGCTTCAAAAAAATATCCCGCTTTCCCTCGCCGCGGCGCCACCGATAAATATCCGGTTAATTGGACGCCGTTGGTTCCAGAAGGTAATCGAGATCGGCAGTATCATCAAAGTATAGAGAGCGGCGATCGCGATCGACGCTCTTGCCGACGCCAGTTTTCCGCTCTGTCATCTGCAATTAAACAGTTTTAAAGTCACTGAAACAGTGTTGCAGGTCTAACAAGCCTTTATAACCAGGTCGAGGCGAACATTACCCCGCAAGGGAGAAAGGATACAACTGTATCGACCTTGGAGGGGCAACCATACCCCTCTAACCCCGAAAGGGGATTCAAGGCGGTTGAAACCGCGCCCGTCGTTTTCCTCTCAGGTCTAAAGACTTGCTCGTTTCCCACTTACCGAATATTTTTTATGATTAAAGACGAAGACAAACAGACTGCGGTCGCCAACAAGTCTGTTCTAGACCAGATTAACTCGCTCAAACGCGAAGATGAAAGGCTTTATAATATTTTAGCGATCGATGTCTGGGCCCTAGCCAAGACAATGGATGAATATCAACCGGGATTTTGGGCTGCGTTCATGAAAAACCGCGAGAAGGCCCTGAAGCGATTTTTAGCTGAAATGATGAAAAATAAACCCGCAGATAGCAAACGTCCGCCTTTCCTGCGCTAAAGTTTTGATGTACAATCAAACTATAACACAGACTCAAAAAAACCAGATCGCGCTCATCACTTCTATATAAAAATAGTAAAGGATTGGCGCCGAAAGGCACGTCGGTGAATTAAGAATTCTCGTCTGTTCGCAGGGGGGAAAGTCAAATATTTTTGTTAATACTAGCCAAGGCAAAAAACAATGGATGTACAGACAATCAAAGAGCGCGTAGCAGAAATCGAAGTCAAGCGGGAATCCCTCGTGCGGCTGTTAGATCGATCGGACTTGGGAGCTCTGAGAATTGATGTCAGTCAGGCGATCGAGGAAATTGATGATTTGTTAGAAGAATTTAAGCGCACTTTTGACAGTTGACAGTTGGCAGTTGACAGTTGGCAGTTGGCAGTTGTTAGTATTTGTAGGGTGTGTCGCTATCGATAGTATCCAAAAAAGATGAAAAATCGAGCGGGCGACGCACCAGCGACAATAATATTTGAGAAAACAACCTCAACCTCAATCGTTGTAGCAGCAATGATTTGTTGAATTGCTATTACTTATCGCGCCTTTGATTTGCATATTTCGGTGGGTTAAAAACTTTGTGGGGTGGGCATCTTGCCCGCCCTAAAAGTTAAAATTAAATGCAGTACAGCTTAATAACTAACAATAACTGACCACGACTAACTGCAAAATTTGACCGCTGTCAACTGTCAACTATCAACTATCAACTGACTAATTCATCGCCATATCCATCAAAATCTGCTGAGAGTTAACCTCCGGGTTATTAGCAGGTGGCCGCCGCTGAGAATAGTGTCCCCCAGGCTGCAAATCCCAAGCTTGACGGTTGTCCGCCAGCATCACACCGAGAATTTCTTGCAATTCCATTACTATAGTCGGATCTTCGACTTGGACGATCGCCTCAACCCGCCTGCTAAGATTGCGCTGCATCCAGTCAGCAGAACCAATATACACCTCTTCGCTGCCACGGTTGAAAAAATAAAACATCCGCGAATGCTCTAAAAAGCGGCCGATAATACTGATAACTCTGATATTGTCGCTAACACCCTCAACGCCCGGACGCAAACAGCAAATCCCGCGAATAATCAAATCAATTTTAACTCCCGCTTGCGAAGCTTCGTACAAAGCAACAATAATTTGAGGGTCAACTAAAGCATTCATTTTAGCGACAATCCGGCCGCAGCTACGAGTGCCGCTTTCCGCATTCAAGCGACATTCGTCGGCCTCGCGGCGGATTAATGCTAAAAAACGATCGCGCATATTGACAGGCGCCACCAACAATTTACGATAAGATAGCTGTCGCGAATAACCGGTTAAATAATTAAACAAATCTGTCAAATCTGCACCCAAATCCTCGCGACAACTCAACAAACCGACATCCGTATACAGTCCGGCTGTTTTGGGATTGTAATTTCCCGTGCCGATGTGGACGTAGCGGCGAATACATTTGTCCTCGCGGCGCACTACCATCACAACCTTAGTGTGGGTTTTGAGTCCCACCAAACCGTAAACGACGTGGACTCCTGCTTGTTCTAACTTGCGCGCCCAATTAATGTTATTTTCTTCATCAAACCGGGCTTTGAGCTCTACTAAAACAGCTACTTGCTTGCCGTTTTCCGCTGCTTGAATTAAGGCGCTGACGATCGGCGAATCACCAGAAGTGCGGTATAAAGTCATCTTAATCGCTAACACCGAGCGATCGTTCGCCGCCTCAGTAATAAACCGCTGGACAGTCGCTGCAAACGAGTGATAGGGATGGTGTAGCATGATATCCCCTCGACGGATGACCGTAAAAATATCCTCACCATCCTCAACATCCAACATCGATTTGCCTAAAATCATTGGCGATTCCGAATTCCGCAAGCGCGGCGGCACCACCGGAGTCCAAGGCGGGTCTTTGAGTTCCGGCACAGGCAGCCCCACAAAAGACATCAAATCCTTGAGGCCTAACAGCCCCTCCACCGCGTAAACATCCTGCTCGCCGAGATCCAACTCATCCATCAGCATATCTCGCAGCGCAAGCGGCATAATCGCTGGAATTTCCATCCGTACCGCAGAACCTGTAAACCGGCGCTTGCGGAGTTCCTGTTCGATCGCCAGCAGCAAATCATCTGCCTCATCTTCCTCGACAGTCAAATCGGAATTGCGAGTAATCCGAAACGGGTGATATTCCTGAATATCCATCCCCGGAAACAAAGCCTCTAAATTGTGGGCGATTACCTGCTCTAAAGGTACGCCCGTCCACACAGGAGTTTTGCCCCTTTGCTGCCACTGCAAATGGGCCGGTAAGGGCAAAAATCTCGGCAAAACCTGCGGTACTTTAACCCGCGCAAACAATTCCTCGCGGGTGTCGGGATCTCTGACAACTACTGCTAAATTGAGGCTGAGATTGGAGAGGAATGGGAATGGGTGGCTGGGGTCAACTGCTAGGGGAGTGAGTACGGGAAATACTTGTTCTTTGAAGTAACGGTGCAAGTAATTTCGTTGTTCTTGATTGAGGTCAATGTAGTCGAGAATGTGGATGCCGCTTGCTGCTAATTTGGGCCGCAGAGTTTGGTCAAAATAGGCGTGTTGCTGAGTTACCATCGGCAAAAGCCGCTTGTTGATGGCATCTAGCTGTTGTTGGGGCGTGCTACCATCGGAGGTTAATTTGGTGACTTTTGCTTCTACTTGCTGTCTGAGGGCCGCCACTCGCACCATGAAGTATTCGTCTAGGTTTGAGCTAAAAATAGCGAGGAATTTGAGTCTTTCTAGGAGGGGCGTGCGGGGATCTAGGGCTTCGTGGAGCACGCGGTTGTTGAATTCTAACCAGCTTTGTTCTCGGTTGAAGTAGTATTGAGGGTCGCTGAGGTTGATTTCGGTGTAGGTTTTGGCTGGGGTCTTTTTTGGCTTGGACATGGTTTGCGGGAGTCTTGCGGGGAGGCTCGATTGTATCTTTACCATTAGTATTGCAGTAGTATCGCGGTAGTGGGGCGGTTGCGGGCGATTGAAATCGCGTGTTGATAGAGTAACGGGCGATTGAAATCGCACGCCAGAGAGACAAAACCCGAACGAGCGAGGGGTTGGAGAAATTAAAACTCTTGTGGGGCGATGCTCCTAGCCCGCTCCGGAGTAGCGGGCGATTGAAATCGCACGCCAGACAGACAAAACCCGGATGGTGCGCGGGTTGAAGAGAATATGTCATTGCGCGCGAAGCAAAGCAATCGCAGATCCCAGGGAACACCATGACTATCCCAACATCACGCACCAATCCCGCGAATCCAATTCTGCACCGCCTCCAACACATCCTCTCCATCGGCGGCAAAACCTGTTAGCGGCAATTCCAGCGGTGTATCGGTAATCCAGGCGATATGAATACCCATGTGAGTGTCGGCGAGTTTGCGACAGAAAGACGAAAGCGCATCTTCGCAGGGACAGGAGTGCAAAATTAAGGCAATGTGCTGTTTTTGCAGGCGGTTTTTGAGTTGCGGAATTAATCGCTTGAATTCGGGGGCGTTGCGGATGGCGGGGATGTCGGTATCTGCGGGGAAGATTGCTTGATATAGTTGGGTACAGAGCTCTTGGGCGATCGCACTTGCATCGGTTTCGCCTTCTAAGCCGCGAATGTTGAGGGGAACGGGGCAGGTTTTATCGGTGGGTTGGAGTTGTTTGAGGAGTGTGGGGATATCTGTATTTTGTCGGTGGTTGTCCGGTATTGGGGAATTGGTGGGTTGAGTGTGCCATGCTTGATAAAAGTCTGGGTAAGTCATATTTTGGGCACAGACCCAGATAATTGGGTAGCGATCTTTATAGCGATTAAAATCGTTTTCGTAGACTTCGGAATTTAGACAATCTTTCAAACCTGAGAGTGCGAGGACGAAGTGTTTACCTTTGATAATTTCCCCTAAGATATCTGCCGCTTGCCACCGGGCAATGTTATCATCTGAATTTCTGATTAAATCGACTAAAGTGGCGATCGCAACTACGTTATCTTTGCATATTTTCCCTAAGCTTACGGCCGCTCTCCTCTGGGTATTTTTATCCTGAAAAGTACCGATTAAATCGACTAAAGCTGAGATCGCAACTGAGTTATCTTTGTCGATTTTTCCTAAGCTATCTATGGCACTCCTCCAGGTATTATCATCCTCAGAAGTACCAATCAACTCCACTAAACCGGACATAGCAACTGGGTTCGATCCACCTATTTCTGCTAACTCTTTTACTACTTCTATCTGGGTATCTTTATCAATCTGAGAAGTACACATTAACTCCACTAAATGGTAAATCGCGCATTGCCCCCGATCCGTCTCTTTCAGTATGTCCCTTGAACCCTCTGCAATTGGATCAGAATATGTTTGCCACTCTTTCTTCTCCTCATTAAAATAACCAAATCCCCACTTAATAACCTGCGACACAATCTCATCAGCAAAACTACAATCCTTAAACTCAGCAATCCCCGCAGCCGCTAGAAAATACGCACGATATTCATAAAATTCACCACACCCATCCTCAAACTCAACCAACGCCTTAATAAACCCTTCCTTCTCCTCCTTCCCTACCTCCTCACGCCCCAACCACAGCAAAATAACCTCCTTCCACTGCTTCTCAAAAATCCGGTAAACCCTAGTAGGGGCGGTGTCCCCGTGCCCGCCCTCTGGGGGAATATGATTCAAGAAAAAGTGCCAATCCTCAACCGCCAACGCCGCAAAATATTCCTGAAAAGTCGGATGGTAAAAAGCATAAATCCCTTCCAGCGTCTCCCCATCCCTCGCCACCAAATTCAGCCAACCCAAACGACAAGCTAACTCAAACTGCGATGCACCCATCACCCGATATCCCACACTTTCTCGCAACTGAAACCGCGCAGTTTCATTTAACATCCCAGAAAGTGCCAATTTCCCCAAAGCCGCATTCAAATCCTGCTGCTGAATCCAATTCAAGTGCGGTTTTTTCCACTGATACAAAGTAGTCACAAACCGCCGATAAAGTTTAGCCTTAGTATCCGGCAAATCCCCATCTAAGGATTGCCAAGTGCCGCACAGCAGCGAACATCTCAGGGGATTTTTTACTAAATCTCGAATTCGCTCTTTTCCTGATGCTGCTAATGCTTCCCGTAGCTGTTGAGAAAGCACCCCCCCAGCCCCCCTTGCTAAGGGGGGAGTAAGAGTTTCTCCGGCTTCCCGTAGCTGTTGAGAAAGCACCCCCCCAGCCCCCCTTGCTAAGGGGGGAGCAAGAGTTTCATCTTCTCTTGTCTGCTCCCCATCTTCTCTTGTCCCCCCCCTTACCAAGGGGGGGTTAGGGGGGGTTCCAAACTGGGGGTTAAGGGGGGTTCCAAACCACTTATCGATAAACATTTCCACTTGTTCGGGATAGGAAAACTCCAGAGTGCGATAAGTATCAAAAGTATCCAACGCAGAGCCGATCGCATCCCAGACATTTTGCCGACAACTTAGCACAATTCGCGCCCTTTGAATACAGCCCCCCGTCCTAATTTGCCGCTCAATTTCCGCCAAAGGATTCCCATCTCCCACCGCCATCTCATCCGCCCCATCCAACACCAACCATACGCGATCGGCATTAAATTGTTCTAAAAAATCATCCTTAATATCCGCCGTCGCCTCAGCCTTCCCAACTCTCTTAATTGCCGCCAGCAGCCAATTATCAAATAAATAGGTTTCTAATTCCTTCCCCTGCAAATCCGCCAAGGATACCCAAATTACAATCGCCTCGGAAATGCCCGTCGCTACCCAATTCGCAATCTGTCGCAACAGCGTTGTTTTCCCCGCCCCCGGTTCCCCAATAATTCCTAACCGCTTCCCATTGCTTTTCGGGCTAATTCCTTGCTGGATTACTTGTTCGAGAAACTCGCTATGTTCAAATGTCTGAGTAACTTCTTTTTCCCGATACAAATCCGAACCTTCTTCAGCCCCAAGATTCTCGCGCTTCTCAGTCACTTTGTGCCGTTCCACCAATCCCAGCGGTACATAAACATCATCTATTTGATGGTTGCCAAAAGTTAGCTGATTGCTACTGAGTCGCTGCTGTTCTTTCTCGTCTAAAATCTCCTGACAAATATCCCGCCAGTCAATCGGCACGTAAGCAATCCGGCTCTTTTCAACTATCTCCTCTAGCCAAGCATACATCTCTTGGGTTCTGCTATCAATCCGCGTTAAAGTTTGACCCGTAAAAATCTGAAAAACTTTCTCGTTTTCCTTGATTTCCTGAGCAAAGTATGCAGATACCAAGGCAAATAATTCTTGCTCTAACTTTGTCTTGTAGGGTGCGACATCGCAATTTTCCAGGGCAAGTTCCAGCAGTTTTTGGTTGACTTCTGCTACCCGATTCTGCTTTAACTCATCTGTCGCAGTCAGCAGCAATTCTATTTCATCTAAACCCTCAATCGGAATCCCAGACGGGACTGTTTCTTTATCGACTTTTTCCAATTCAGATTTTAACTGCTTAATCTTCTTATCGAGCCATTCTAAATCTGGACGGTGTTGAGGTAAGTAAATAACGATTCCTTTAGAAGCCCTGCGAGATGGCTCAACCAATTCTTTATGACATTCTGAGGCGATTTGTTGTTGAGCTTTCAAGAAAGAACGTTTCAGCGCTTTTTCTAAATCGTGATTGACTATTTTCCCGTTTCGTGATACTTTTTTGATTCCGGTCAAACAAAGGTGCTTTGCTGCATCATTAACTTGAGTCCCCAATATGGCTTGCCACACGACTGTGAAAAGTCCTCCCAATAACGCAGCATCTAGCATTTGACAGTTCTCCTAATTTCAGGCTCTAGGGGGTTAGTTTGATTGTAGGCGATCGACTTTATTTGCGATCGCACGAGTTGACAGGTGCGTCGCTCGCTCGATTTTTGATGTTTGGCTAAGGATTTTTTGTGGCGACACACCCGAATACTTGATTGTAGGCGATCGACTTTATTTGCGATCGATAGCTTCAGGAATTTGTCTGCTTAACAGTCACCGTCAGTTGAAAACCGAGTGGTAACTGCTCAAAAACCGCTGAAAAAATACAAAAACCGCTGGTAAATCAGTGAATAGGAAGGCTGGAACCACCTAAAATCGTTGGCTATCGTTCAGATTCTCGAAAATCACCAGCGGTTATTGAGTAGTTATATATAAACTCTAATTAAATGTTTTGTATGTAGTCAATAATTCTTCTCCAATATACTAGATTGTGTTAACATAAAGTTTAGATGCGTTCGCCCTGAGTCTAACCCAACGCTCAGTAAATCCACCTGCTAATTCAACGTCAAGTATGGATAGCTAAAAAACTTACTGTATATATATCTTCTTCCTTCTTCCTAATGACGGCAGAACTGATGGGTAATCGGTAATCAATGATGGGTAATCGGGAATTCTATCCGTTACATCCGTTACATCCGTTACATCCGCTGCCGAACTTCCTTCTTCCTTCTTCTTACAATGCCCAATTTTAGATACTCGTCGCTGATAAACGCCACCGTTGAAACAGTCTGGAACTTTTACGAAAGGCCGGATATTCTGCAAGTGTTGACTCCGCCTTGGCAACCGGTGAAAATCATCCGCCGCGAAGGGGGACTCGATGTGGGTGCTGTGTCAGAATTTCGGCTGTTATTGGGGCCGATTCCAGTAAAATGGGTGGCGACTCATACTGAATGCGAACAATATCGCTTGTTTGTTGACGAACAAACTGAGGGGCCGATGGCACGTTGGACTCACCGACACGAGTTTACTACAGAAAATGGTCAGACCCGATTGACGGATGCGATCGCATTTTCGATACCGGGCGGTCCGATTGTCGATTTGCTGTTAGGTTGGTGGGTAGAAATGCGGTTAACTGATATGTTTCGCTACCGCCACGAAGTCACTAAGCGAGAGTGCGAAAAAAATGTAAATAATGGCTGAAAAATTTCATGCAGATATAGTATAATTGATGGACTTGGAAGCTGCTGCTTCGACGAAAGCCCGAAAAATTCCGCAGTCGGGGAGACTTTTTGGGGACATTTCTGGATGCCACTGAACTGCTACCATCCAAGGGTGATATTTGTATTCGATTGCTTCTATTAAACCGTCGGGGGCTCGTGCTACAATTTGCCAGCCGGGAATCATTGTTTGCACTGCTTGATGGTGCCAGGAAACGACGTTTGTAGAGGTAGTTCCCATGATTTTTGCTAGCCGGCTGTCGGGGTCTATTTTAATGATATGCTCGATCGCACGAATCGGGTTTTCTTGTCGGTGATTCACCTCCTCTCCGTAAGCATCCGGTACGTGCACGACCAAATTCCCGCCGCTGGCTACATTCAGGACTTGCATTCCGCGACAAATCCCCAACACGGGTATGTCAGCCCTCAAAGCTAGCTTAGCTAAGCTTAACTCAAAATTGTCGCGTTCTGCGTTAACCGAGTAAACCGTGCGATCGACAAAACCGCCATAAAGTTCTGGATTGATATCTCCACCACCTGAAAAAATCAAACCATCTACGGCATCAAAAATACTAGCCGGATCTAATTGATTGGGAGGCAGTAAAATTGGAATACCACCTGCTGCCTGCACTGCATCAATATATGCTCCGTTGAGGCAATATTCGCCTGCTTGACTGCGACAGTAAGTTGTGATACCAACGATGGGATGTTTTTTCATTTTTTAGAGAGTGGGAGATAATTATTTACATTAGTTCTAGGATATTCTAGTATTATCAATAAGTTTTTCTTGCACGGGCTAGAAGCCCATGCCAGGCTAGAAGCCCATGCCACCAGAAAATTTACTGATTGTGGAACAGGCATCTTGCCTGTTTTTTGCACGGGCTAGAAGCCCATGCCACCAGAAAATTTACGGGCTAGAAGCCCATGCCACCAGAAAATTTACTGATTGTGGAACAGGCATCTTGCCTGTTTTTTGCACGGGCTGGAAGCCCATGCTACAAGAAAATTTACTCATTGTGGAACAGGCATCTTGCCTGTTTCTTCCATTATTACGCTCAATTCCTAGATTAAACTGAGCATTTCCTGCACTGCTGTCTAATTTGTAACAATTTTAGGATTATTTTCAGGCAGCGGTGGGCGGGTACACAGATAAGCCAATGGCCCGAACAGTGGCACTAATGTTACTGCCCAAAATGCTGTAGAATTTAGCACTCCTCGGCGCGCCATATCGTCGGTTAATAAAGCAGGAAATAGCAGGGAAAGCAGACAAAAGTCTAAACTCATCACGTGGATAAAACGGCTGGTTTGCCACTGCCCAACAAAATCAGACCAATCGCCTTTTGTCAAGCCAAAAGCAACCAACGCAGCAGCGCCTAATGTTAGGACAATCCCAGTAAAACGGGAGTCTAATATTTTTAAGAAAATATTTTTAGTGCCAGAAAATTCTGGATTCGGTTCGCGCAGGGCTAAATAAGGGAGCAAGGCAAATGCACCGACGCCAAATGATAAAGTTGCAAAAATCCATGCTCGTATTTTCTGCCCTCTGCCGTCGGCAAATAAGACGCAACTGTAAATCAGCGGCCAGACTCCCATGATGTTAAACAAAGCTACAATTAAAGGGTTGATGCCTGCTATTTTGCCTGTGGAAAGGTTGGTAATTAGTGTGATGGTGTCGGGGTTGTCGGGTGGCGCAAATACAAAGGCGTAGGTGCTGAATATAATCCAAAGCAGAGCAAATCCAATTTTTCTAGACATATATTCCTTCTCAGAATCGAAAATCGACTCAACCTTCTAAAAATCATCATCGGAGCCCTCATCGGAGCTCTCATCGCTGCGGACAAGTTCCGAAGGAGGCCTGTCATTACTCCAAGCCCACCACACGGCGCCGCACTGGCAGCGGTAAAATTCTTGCCACTTGCGGCGGTTGGACTCGGTGTATACTGGCGATCGACGATTAATCCAGACCTCATGGGCATCCGTGCAGCTAGCAGCGCACTTGGGACAGCAAAACTCAGTAGCGTGAACCGCCGCCGCAGTCCATTCGGGAGGATGTGGAGCAAAAGCTTCCATGTGTTGCGTGTTTCTATCTAAACTGCTGTTAAGTAGGCAAATCAAGGGTTGCTAAAGATCCGTAGAGCTCGCAACGGCATAAGTTATGACATAAGTACGCTGTTGAGTGCGTAATTCCTATGACAGTTATTTTTTTGGCATTTGCCGTCCGATGAATAGTATAACTGATGTGGTGTAAGCCGTCGATCGGCATTCTCAGCTATTTCAAGGACTAGGCTCATGTCTATCTACAACTTTATCTCTTTTCTGGGCATCTTTGGCTTGTGTGCGATCGCCTGGATTTTTTCAGAAAACCGCCAAGTTCGCTATATACCTTGGCGCGTCATCATCTGGGGCATTGGCCTGCAATTAGTATTAGGATTTTTAGTATTCCAGTTCGAGCCAACTCGCATCGCCCTAGAGTGGTTTACCAGCTTGCTGAATGGAGTATTCACTGCTGCTGACTTTGGGGCGAGATTTGTATTCAGCAAAAACTTTGTACCGCTACCGCCGCTGCCCGGTGATAAACCGTCAGTTATTGATTTAGGACAGATTTTCGCCTTTCGAACATTGCCAACTGTCATCTTTTTCTCGGGATTAATGGCACTGCTAGAGAACATAGGTGTCATTCAAATCATCACCAATTTTTTCGCCAAAATTTTTTACTTGACAATGCGCTTGAGCGGCGCGGAAGCTCTTAGCGGTGCCGCTAATATTTTTGTAGGAATAGAAGCGGCAATTGTCGTCAAACCCTATCTGGCACAAATGACCCGTTCCGAACTTTGTGCTATTTTATCTTGCTGTTTTGGAACCGCTGCATCATCAATTTTAGCAATTTACGTCAGTGCCCTCAAACCTGTTTTCCCAAATATTTTAGGGCATTTAGTTTCAGCCTCAATTATTGCAATTCCCGCTTGTTTTGTCATCTCAAAAATCGTAGTTCCCGAAACCGAAGTACCGCTGACAATGGGCGGTATTCCCAAAGAAAAACCGAAGGCGCAAGGGCGCGATTTGGTGGGCGAAGAAATAGGCGAAAACGATGGCGAAATGCCCAAACAAGAAACAGTGGGTGGAGATCTGATCGAGCGCGTCAGCCCTTTAGATGCAGCAATTACCGGCGCTTTAGACGGTGTAAAAATGGCAGTGGCGATCGTGGCTGTTTTGATTTTGATTCTTGGCTTGGTTTCCTTAGTAAATCAAAGTTTTGAAGCCTTAGCTAGCTTGCAGTCTTCAGAGAATCTACTGTTGCAGATGATCGGCAATTTTTTTAGTTTTATCACCCTGCAAAACATTCAAGGAGCCTTATTTTATCCGCTAACTTTGTTAACCGGAGTTCCCTTTGAGGATTCTTGGACAGCATCAGTCATCATCGGACGGCGGTTGTTAGAAACGGCGATTCCACCTTATCAAACCTTAGCAGAAGTGGCGGCAAAAGGACTGATTAGCGATCGCACAGTATTAATTGTCAGTTACGCCCTTTCCGGTTTCGCCCACTTAGCCTCCGTCGGCATATTTGTCGGCGGTACAATCGCCCTAATTCCTTCTCGGCGCAAAGACATTTCCGAACTCGGTTGGAAAGCCTTATTTGTCGGCACCTTAGCTACAATGATGATTGCCTGCATCGCCGGATTATTTGACACCGGAGACTCCAGCATTTTAGGCACTAAGACACCGCCTACTGCCCCGATTAGCGCTCCTGCTTCGCCGAAGTCGGGCGCATCTCCCGCCGCAAGTCCGAAGCCGTCAGTTGCCCCAACAATTGCCAGCCCGAAGCCTTTGCCGAAGGGTGAAAAAGCTGCTCCGAAAGCTCAAGAATCTCCTAAATCTGAATCGAAGAAAACGCCTTATCAAAAAGGTGAGGTATGACTGACAGGTTATATAACCACTGAAACCAAGAGGGCCCAAGCCCAACAACGTACCTCATCTTTCTGAGAACCGCTATAATATCTTATAAGGACTTGTATGGGCGGGTCAACCAACAATATTTGTCAATTATTGACAATCTTTAAAACCCGCCCTCACTCACTTTATTATATATGTATGAAAGAGCGCCCAAGCGCAACAACGTACTTAAAAATTAACCTTTATTTTGTGCCTATGGCGTAAGTAATGTTACAGTTATATTTTCGTATTGGAGCGAAATCAAAGTTGATGTAGTTTATTGGTTGTGTGGGGGCGGGTTTATGTAGGTTATTGATGGGAGTTAAATATTGTTGGTGAACCCGCCCCTTGTATCTTAAAAGAGTCAGGCGATCAAACCGTAGACCGCAGGCTATAGAACCGAAGACACGGTTGTAATCAAACCGCAGACACGGTTGTAACTGAATCCTAACACGAGTAAATATAAAGAAACCATTAAAGTTTCTTGCCTATAGGTACAAATGACAGTAGAAAGTGTTGTGATCGGACATCAGAAATTGGTGAAGTTGGCCCGCCCCTTAGACACTCACAAGTCTGTTGCGTAGATAAGCTCCCATGACTGATGACAGGCGCATATAAAAAACTGGACAGTATCTTAGGCGCTCGTTTTCACGGGACAGCCTGCATTTATAAGGTTAGTTAAATTGCCTGTCATGTTCTTTCATACAAACAGGGAGCTTGGAGCAAACAATGACACCGACATTTTTAGGCATAGATATCAGTAAAAAAGACTTTCATGTTTTTTTACTGAAAGAAGAACGTGGCTCAAAACCCAAAAAGTTCACGAATAATACCGAAGGGTTTGAGAGCTTAAATCAGTGGCTCAAAAAACAAGGTGTTGAAGAACTTCATGCTTGTATGGAAGCCACGAGCAATTAGGTCGATGCCCTAGCTGAGTTTCTGTATGAAGCAGGCTACCAGGTGAGTGTGGTTAATCCGGCTCGGATTAAAGGGTTTGCTAAAAGCGAACTTTTACGTACCAAAACTGACTCTGTAGATGCAGCATTGATTGCTCGTTTTTGTGCGGCGATTAAACCGTCATTTTGGAAGCCAACTCCGCTCGAAGTCAAGGATTTACAAGCTTTATTGCGACGACTAGAATCTTTAACCGAGATGTATCAACAGGAAGAGAATCGTTTGGAAACAGCTACAGAAACCGTAGCTAAACTTACGAAAGCTCATTTGGAATACATTAAAGAACAACAAGCCGAAATCAAAAAAATGATTAGCGATCATTTTGACCAACATCCGCATTTAAAACAGCAGCGCGAGCTGTTGACTTCGATTCCAGGTATTGGAGAACAGACGGCTGCTGTATTGTTAGCTGAAGTTGGTCGGATTGAAGATTATAAGAATGCTCGTCAACTGGCAGCTTATGCAGGTTTAACTCCCTGTGAGCGTAGCTCAGGAACTTCTGTACATGGCAAAACTCGTTTATCTTGTACCGGAAATGTCCGACTGCGAAAGGCTTTGTATATGCCTGCTGTGGTGGCGATGCGTTGTAATCCCTTACTCAAAGCTATGACTGAGCGATTATTGGGTCGTGGAAAGGTCAAAATGCAGGTGATTGGCGCTCTGATGAGGAAGTTGGTGCATTTGGCTTTTGGTATTTTAAAGTCCCAAAAGCCTTTCGATCCAACTTATTTACTTGCTACCCCTTGACAGATCAAGACAGTATCTACGAGTCTCTGATAGATAAGATTGTTTTTTTTGCAATTACCAATTATCGATTACCAATTATCCCAAAAATCTATGAATCCAGAACCAGAAATTCGCCGCCTGTTAGATGTGATGCCGGCCTCCGGCCGCATGATGAGTAAAATTATTAATAAGCCTCAACAATCGACGGTAATTGATTGCGATTTTCCTTTACCTTGGCATCAATCTCGCCCGATTTATATTAATTTTGATTTGTGGCGCCTGCTATCTAAGCCGCAGCGGGATTTACTGCTATTGCGTACTGTAAGTTTTCTGGGCAATTTCAAGTGGTTTAAGCCGGATATTTATCAAGGGGCGGCTGTGGCGGGTATTCTCGGCACTGTTGTAGAATTGTTGCAGGGAGATGCGATCGGAATTGCGATCGCCGGTGGGTTGACGGGGCTGGCGATGACTCGAATTTGGCGCGACAACCGCAGTTCGCAAGTAGAGCTAGATGCCGACGAAACGGCTATTCGGGTGGCGGGAAGGCGCGGTTACAGTGAATCTGAGGCGGCGGGACATCTGCTGGGTGCGATCGAATCTGTGGCGCAGATAGAACAGCGTACTTTGGATTTTAACGAGTTGATTCGGTGTCAAAATTTAAGGGCGATATCGGGTATTTCGGCGGTGGGCGTGCCCGATAGCGTCAGACAGGATTGAAAAAAACATCGAAAGTACGCGCGAGCGAAGCTATCCCGTAGGGAATCGCCCGTACTGCAAAAAAACATCGCTATTCAACCAAATTAGCCTTAACAGACAAAGATTCCAGAAACTTAACTGCCTCATCCAGCATAGCTGCTGGTAATTTCTCAACAATTGCGATCGCCCTTTGACGAGTTTCTAGATTAACTGCTTATGTCGCAGGTTTAACTGACAAAACTTGCACTTTCATCGTCTTAATCAGCTTCAGTAACGTACTTATTTTAAGCGAAAGCGCGATCGCCCGATCGACCTCCTATGACTCCTCCTCATCTACCCACCGACTGAGATAATCCGGCAACTCATCAAAAGATACCCCCACCAAACGGCAAAAATCCCGGCAGTGCCGTGTATCGGTGCGAAAACTTGAATTATGTTTCACCTGAATTGTTAGCATCTTGCATTTATTAACGTTTGTTTATAATTGTTTTTGCTTTTAATTCGCCTATTTTAAGCGCCTATTTTAAGCGCTTATTTTGAACCTTTACTTGATTAAATTACATTATGTAAAAACGCACTCTCAAAGTTAATTCTCGATGTAACATAACGTCATTGCCAACAGGATATTGTTGCCGCTAGTTCTGCGGCGTATCGATAAAAAATCATGAATTAGGACGCAGATTTATTGCAGTAGCTCGATCCTCTATCGCGCTCGCACTCGCGTGCAATTCTGTCACTTTCCTGTGGGCAAACATACCCAATTTAGAATACAGCCATGAACACCCCAGAAACTACGAATTCCTGGATTATTTACCGACTGCTGCCCAACTTTCAGCGCTTACCCATCGGACAATTTCGCAGCCGCAGCGAAGCAGAATCTTCCCTGAAAGTCATCCGACAACTGCTACCCAATACCGACTTAATACTTGCTTTCGAGATTGGCGCCGAAAGTCCAATCACCGAACTCATTGGGCCCCCTGCTAAGGAACCAAACTTGCCCAATTCAGTTAACCGAGAACTCTTGAAACTGTTCATTATCAGTTCTCGCCCTGTTGTTTCCCGCGTCATTCATTCTTTTCACCGCGATAATTTTGCTTGCGCTACTGACTGGAGTCCGTTTGTTCCGACTCAAAATCGAGGTGAAGTGATGAGCGTCTTAATTAAGTATTTTGCCGCTGACTCTTAGCGTTCGATCGAACATTCCTGATTGTACTGCAAAGCGCTCTTTCCTCATATTATTAAGAGCGCTGAAGCGCAACAACGTACCTAATTTTAAAACTGCGCTGCCTAGTTGGAGCGCTGAAGCGCAACAACGTACCTAATTTTAAAACTGCGCTGCCTAGTTGGGCTTGGGCGCTTTTTCCTGATATTATTAAGAGCGCTGAAGCGCAACTACGTACCTAATTTTAAAACTGCGCTGCCTAGTTGGGCTTGGGCGCTTTTTCCTGATATTATTAAGAGCGCTGAAGCGCAACTACGTACCTAATTTGTCTGACGATAATAAAATCGCCCTGCTTATTAAGGGGGATTTAGGGATATTTGAGGAATAAATGGTAATTTAAGAACAGTGATAAACTTGATATTCATAACCATCAACAGGTGACAAGTCGCGAGATTCAATCTGACACTTTTGTGCTGCTAAATTTACGGGCGCGCGAAAATTTACTAACCACAAATCTAGCGGACGTTCCAATTGACTGAGTGTCTTGTCAAGTATCCCTGCCACAATTTCCGGCGATTCCCTTCTCTGCTTAACTAAAAGAAACTGTGGAGAATCAAAGGCTTTAATTTCCTTCTTTCCTCTTCCTTCTTCCTTCTTCCCTCTTCCTTCTTCCTTCTGACTCTTTTCCCATTCCAATCCTATCCCCATCAACTCTCCTATTTCTACATGAGTTTTTTGAGTAGTAGCAATTAACACGGGAACTTGCGAGACTTCGCGGATAATCGGAATTAACAAGTCTGGTTTGTAATATTTGCGATAGCCGAGATTGGAATTTACTGTTACACTGCTGACAAAACCCATTACTAAAATTAGCAGAACTGCTTTTTTGCCAGTAAATTCTACAGCAGGTAAATTAAACCATCGAGTTTTTATTGTAGGTGTATCATAAATAAATGCTAAGGTTGCTCCTAATAGTAATATTACTCCCGGAAAGTAGACGAAATTGTATCGAGGCCCGCGAGTTAGGTCAATTCCTAGAATGTATGCAAAGCTGAAAAATAGGAAAATTGCTCCTAGCACAAATCCGCCAAAAATAACAGTACCTAAATGAGTATCGGTGGTTTTTAAGGCATTTTTCACAGCGTTAAACAGGATGGGAAGCACCCAGATCAAAAATATTGCCATTACGATCGCAGATCCAACCACCACGGCCAGATTTGACGATTCCACCGGAAGCAGCGATATCACAGCGATCCATCCCGCCAAAGCTTGGAAAATCGGCGCAATCCAATCTACAAATGTGCGATCGCCACTGACAATCCAATTCGTGAGCTCGCTACCGTATTTATTCGACAAAAATATCGGTAGCCAAACTAAACCGCCCGCTACAGTCCCCAGCGCTACTGCAAAAAGCCGCCAGAGGATTTGAAATTGCCAAATATTCGGCTGCTGACTCTCTGAAAGCGCCAATTTTCCATGAAACTGCTGCCAGATTACAGCAATTAATGCTATGGCTTCCGCACACAAAGTCAAGGCAAAAAAGTAGTGAACCGCAATTCCCAAACAATTAACAATTATCCAAAATAGCACCGTCCAGATAGGCATTGGAGCGCGCTGTTGCAGCTTTTTTGCAGCTACTGTCAAGCAAAAAAGAGACGCAATAACTAATAAAATTGCTAAGGTATAATGGCGGGCTTCTTGAGCGAGATAAATGCCGTAGGGAGAAACTGCCATCATCGCAGCCGCACATTGACCGACTAAACGAGAATTGAACGCAAATTTGCCTAAAAGGTAGATAGCTGGAACTGAAATCACTCCTAATAATGCCGGAAGCGATCGCCCAATCCACACTAAACTATCCTCAGTCGGTGCAAACAGCCGCATCCACCAGTGGGCTACCATAAAATACACTGGCGGATGGTTGCTTTCCACCAGCAAATGCTTGAGAACATCTGCAATGCCAGCATCCGGGCCCAATTGCAGCGGTTGTAGTAGAGTCGAAAGTGCGATCGGGCGATCGATCGGCACCCCGCGAAAACTGTTGCCCAAACTAAACACCAGAGTCGAAAACTCATCCGTCCACAGCGGTTTCGAGTCCAAATTGGCAAAACGTAGCATTAGGGCGATCGCCGTCCACAGTAATAGCAACAACAGTTGTTTATGCTTAATCATTAATTCAGTCAGTTGTGTGTTGTCAGTTGTGTGTTGTCAGTTGTGTGTTGTCAGTTGTGTGTTATCAGTTGACCGCCCACTGCCCACTGCCCCATGCCCCATTCCCAATTCCCAATTCCCTAATCAACTTCCGTTACCCGCCAGCTCAGCTTCATGTTGATCCAGAAATTCCAAAGAGTCACAGCCACGATCGCAATTAAATTAGCCAAATATTCATTGATGCCAAAAACATTAAACATCAAATTAACCAGCAGCACATTCAAAATCAAACCCATCAAGCAAATTGTATTAAACTTCAACAGGCGTTTGAAACGCTGGCGATTTCCCGGTTGCCGCTTAGAAATGTCCCCAAAAGTCCACAAATCATTCCACAAAAAATTACTAATAATTGCTAATTCAGCAGCAATAATTAGACTGCGAGTCAGCTCCAAATGCAGACTATTTCGCAGCACGTACAAAACCCCCATATTGACAAACACACCGCTGAAACCCACGATGCCAAATCGCAGAAACTTACCCACTGGCCAGCGGGCAAACCGCAATATGAACAAATGTCGCAAATACTCAATATACTGTTTCCCAGTAACTTTGCTCTCGCCTTCTTTCCGCTCCTGAAATACATAACCAACTTCTCCAATCCAGCGGATATTTCCCCTACCGAGCACTTCAATCAAGATTTTGTAACCCGCAGGATTCATGGTTTGGCCGGCAATGCAACTGCGACGCACCATAAAATAGCCGCTCATTGGATCGGAAACTCTACCGACGACTCCAGGCAGTATAATCAATCCAACAGTTTGAGCGCCCCGCGACAAAAATCTCCTGACAACGCTCCAGTCGCTCACCCCGCCCTCGGCTACGTGGCGGCTCGCAGCGGCCAAATCTGCCCCCCGCTGAATTTCTGCTAAAAGCTGCAATAGCGTCTCCGGCGGATGCTGCAAGTCGGCATCGATGACACCCAAAACCTCGCCCCGAGCAGCCTGCCACCCGCGAATTACCGCTGTCGAAAGTCCACGCTCGTCTTCCCGGCGCATCACCTGCAATTGCGGATATTCGGCCGTCAGGGACAGGGCAACTTCCCAGGTGCGATCGGGGCTGTTGTCATCGACTACAATTAATTCGTAGTTGCCGGGAATGCTGCCATCAAGCAACTTGCTCAATTGTTCCACAATACTTTTGACATTCTTGCACTCGTTGTAGGTGGGAATCACCAAGGAAAAATAAATTGGCTGTGTATCTTCTGCAAAAGTTGAACCACAAGTCCCTACAGCAGGAATTTGCAAAGGCCCAGACGGCACTGGCAACAGGTGATTTGCTTCGTTGACGCTCATAGTTACCGTTTCTTAAAATGAAAAGATGTTTTTTTACGACTTTATACTTTAGAATCTGTTTCGTCCATAGTTGATTTGTTAAGATATAAAAAGCCGTTAATTTTAGTGGTGGATTTTGTGACTGAATCGGAAAATAAAACTGTTGATGCAATTCTCGATCGCGCTTTACAACTTTATAACATCTCTAGCGCAGAGGCATTGGTACTTTTGCAGCAAAGAGAGCCAGATGCGATCGCTTCTATTCAAACAACCGCTGACTTGCTCCGCCACCGACAATCAGGCGATATTGTTACTTATGTTATCAACCGCAATATTAATTTCACCAATATTTGCGAGCAGCATTGCAGTTTCTGTGCATTCCGCCGCGACGACGGAGATGAGGGCGCTTTTTGGTTGGATACAGCCCAAATTCAGGACAAGGCAACAGATGCAGTGCAGCGGGGTGCGACGGAAATTTGTATGCAGGGCGGCTTAAATCTTCAAGCAAAGCTTAATGGCGGATCTTTGCCTTATTATCTGCAATTAGTGAAAACTATTAAGGATAAATTTCCGCAGTTACACTTGCACGCTTTTTCGCCCCAAGAAATAGAATTTATTGCCAGACAAGATCGTCTTAGTTTCAGCTATGTAATTTCGGCATTGCGGGATGCGGGAGTCGGTTCGATACCTGGTACTGCGGCGGAGGTTCTCGACGATGCGGTGCGACGGGTGATTTGCCCGGAAAAACTAGATTCGGCAACTTGGCTAGAAATCGTAGGAACTGCTCACAGCTTAGGTTTGCCGACAACGAGTACGATGCTTTGCGGGCATATTGAGACGGCAGGGCAGCAGGTTTTGCATTTAGAAAAAGTGCGATCGCTCCAACAAAGTGCCATTAACAACAACTATCCAGCTCGCATCACAGAATTCATTTTACTGCCCTTTGTCGGGCAAGAAGCACCAGCCCCTTTACGCAGTCGAGTCGGCCGCGATCAACCAATTTTAGCAGATACATTGTTGCTCACCGCAGTATCGAGAATCTTCTTGGGAAATACGATTTCCAATCACCAACCGAGTTGGGTGAAATTAGGTTTAGACGGAGCTAAAGAAGCGTTAAAATGGGGTTGCAACGACATCGGCGGCACATTGATGGAAGAACACATTACCACGATGGCAGGTGCGGTTGGCGGCGGTTGTCAATCTGTAGAAGATTTGCAAAATGCGATTAGTTCTTTGGGGCGAGATTATCAGCAAAGGGATACAATTTATCGACCTGTGGGGGTTGAAAAAATGGCGCCAATAGGTATTAGGAGAAATTGAGCGATGTCTTACAGCGAGTTCACCACAATTGTCAAAGTCAAACAAGCCTTTGGATTAACAACTGTAGAAGGCCCGCGATTTCTACCGCAAATAACTCCGATCGCTCCAAGTGCAACCCTGACAGATTTTTTGGCGCACAGTTTACCCGTAGCTGTGGCGACAGGAAGTGAAAAAGCGCGATCGGAAATGATTATTACCCCCGTACTGCTCGAAGTCAGAAAGATTTTGCAGGAGAAGATTAGCTTGTTTTCGGGAGAAGACTTTACCGTAGATTTCAAACAAGGACTGAATGGAATTTGTGATTTCTTGATTAGTCGCTCTTCAGAAATGTTAGAAATTGAAGCACCAGCAGTCGCAGTTGTTGAAGCTAAAAAAGCAGATTTAAAAACAGGAATTGGACAGTGTATTGCCGAAATGGTAGCAATGCAGAAGTTTAATGAAGCGAAGGGAAAACCAATTCCTGTTGTTTATGGGAGTGTTAGCAACGGTACGCAGTGGCGATTTCTTAAATTGGAGGAAAAAACTGTATCACTGGATCTTAATGATTATGCCTTGGTTCCGCTGGAGCAAATTTTGGGAATGCTAGTTTGGATGGTACAAGATGGGTGATTAAGTGCGATCCTCTTCGAGGGCTTCGCTAACGCTCTTTTGACTCAGTTGGTAAAGTGCGATCCTCTTCGAGGGCTTCGCTAACGGACATTTAGGATTTCATTAAAAGTCAACGATCGATCGCGATTTAAAGTTTGGGACTATCGGGCGATCGCACTTTCAAATTCTTCTAGCGCTTGACAACTTCCTACCTGCAAAGCACGTTCCACTGTAGAAGGAATCAGTTTGGCGATCGCAATTCCTGGAAAATTCGGACTAATATCCGATTCTACATACTCTCCTTCTTGCAGCAAATAGATGCGAAGTCTGCCGCTGTCGTAAACCCAGACTTCTGGAACTTCAATAGCTAGATAAGCATCGATCGTAGTTTTAGAAGCTACATCCGTTTCAATTGCTAAATCCGGCGGCGGATCGTCCGGCAAAAGTCGGCGACGACTAATCATCCGCTGATAATTTAGAATATAAAAGCAAGCATCAGGTTCAATTCCCGCTGCACCTTCCCGCTTGAAAGTAGTAGAACCGAATGGTT
The DNA here is from genome assembly GCF_020738035.1 of Microcoleus sp. PH2017_28_MFU_U_A. NCBI lineage: Bacteria > Bacillati > Cyanobacteriota > Cyanophyceae > Oscillatoriales > Microcoleaceae > Microcoleus > Microcoleus sp. PH2017_28_MFU_U_A. The sequence goes on along the minus strand of NZ_JAEQCX010000035.1, from coordinate 11,631 downwards.
CGTATCTTCTACCCGCAGACTTGAGTAAAATTTTGACAATATCAGAGATTAAATCTTTCGTTATTTCGCATTCTAGTAAGGAAACCGTAATTTCTAAAGTTTCTTTGCTGTAAGCAACTCGTGCCGATCGCTTTTCTCCCAATTCTTCCAAAATCGACTCGAATTCGAGCCAAGTTATATTGGGAATAGTTACGACACTACCGGGAGTAAGCTGAATCTGGCTAATAGGTTTGAGGACGGGAGCGATAACAATCATAAGCTGAATTGAGAGCTAGTTGTTAAGTTTCTGCCAAAGGCAGGCAGGATGCCTACCTCACAAGAGTTTTTGAAGATATCTGTTGAGTGTAGCACGGGCAACGAGAAGAGATGGGCGATCGCAGATTTATGATTGCTAGACATCAAAGCCAGATTTGGTATAATTAGTATTATCAGTCATTTTAAAAACCTATGACTCAAACTTTACCCAAACTCGTAAACTTCGAGGAATTTGTAGAGTCGCTACCTGAAAATGCGACGGTACGCTACGAACTGCATAATGGAGAGATTGTTGAGATGGCACAACCAGTAGGCGAACACGAGGAAGTTATCAGCTTTCTTGGCATCGAAATTCCTTATGAAATCAAACGTCTGGCATTGCCCTATGGTATCCCTCGCCAAGTGATAGTTAGACCTCCTGAAAAAGATTCTGGTTATTGCCCCGATTTGTTGGTGCTGAACCGTGCAAACCTTGTGAATGAACCATTGTGGCAAAAACAATCTGTCCTCAGTTTAGGTGCATCGATACCTTTGGCGATCGAAGTTGTGTCAACCAATTGGCGCGATGATTACTATTTGAAATATGGTGATTATGAGGAGATGGGTATCGCTGAATATTGGATTGTGGACTATGCTGCGTTGGGTGGACGCAATTTTATTGGTAATCCGAAACAGCCGACTATTTCTGTGTGTAACTTGGTTGATGGTGAATATCAAATTCTCAAGTTTCGGGAGTGCGATCGGATTGTGTCGCAAACTTTTCCCGATTTGAACCTCACAGCCAATCAGATTTTTCAAGCTGGTTTAGTGTAAGCCGATATCTTGCAAAATTATAATTGAGGTGTTTTATTCAAACGAACTCATGCAATGTGTTGAAAAAAAAAGGAATATGACACTTAACATCGCTACTTTGCTGTGAATAAAATTCTCCAATCTTTAGTGATAGTTGTTCTCTAAATCGGCGTTCTATAGCTTTGCGATCCTCATCAGATTGGCGCTCTTTACCACTCCAGCCAACGGGTGACATAATTTTTTCCCAAGAATTTTTAGCTTTTTTAATTGTGAGCAAAGCCATAATTAATTGCTGCTTGCGCGTTTCATCAGACGTATTTTCAAACTCAGTTTTCCATGAATCCTGAAGTTTATCTAAGTCCGTACAATTTAAACAATGATTTATGCGATCGAGCGCTCTATGTATGTTAAGGTTATTCTTCAAGTCTGGATCGCTACTAATTTTATCAGCCATATCCATATAAATAGTATTCAGTTGAACAGGATTATCCTGATACATCGGAGAATTAGGATAATCATCAAATACTGATTGAAGTTCAGGTGTGACAAAATATGCCTCCTTATGAATCAAGCCTGTAATCCATATCCGGTGCTGTGCTGCATTTTGTGCTTTCACCTGGGAATTTTCGTAAAGACTGCAAAAAATTGCTTCTGTATCACGAAAACTGTAATTATCAATATTAATCTTTTGCAAGTGCAAGTCTAAATCTATCATTGCAAAAAGCCGATTTGGATCTAAATACGAGTTAGTGGTAGGCTGTTCGTGTAATCTTAAAAGATTGAAATAAGTATTGATTACAGTTTCGCGATCGCCACAGTTGAAAAATTGTGGTCGTTTCTGAGTCCACCATTTTGGAACGCAAGCATTATAAAAGTTTGCATCCGGCAGTGTCTCCATGTTTTTATAAGCTTGAGGCGATTTTATACCCTCGATTGTTGAAATAACACCCTCGCAGAGAACAACAATTTTATTCTTAATTCTGCGAGATTCAAGAATCATCTTGCAATGTTCTTTTAGCTGTTTTGAATTCAGACTCATTTCTAGTATTAGGATTCTTGTTTGATTAGTTTTGGCTCGATTTCTTTAACATGAGCAGGTGTCAAAGCTTCACACAATGCGTAGGAGTGAGTTGCCAGAATATATTGATTGCTCGGTGCCCACTCTTTGAGGTCTGATATAATTTGATATTGCCAATCTGGATGAAAAGCAATTTCAACTTCATCCATCAAAACTATAGCATTTTCTATGCTCCGGGATTTGAGCCATATATAAATGCTAAGTCTTTTGAGTTCGCCGTGACTTAAATCTTCGGGATATAGTTCTATAGTCTCACCATTATGATCCAATTTAAAGTTAACTCCCGAAAAATCTTTATTTAAATTTATCCTTTTATTCCCTAACAGCAGATTTAAGTCCTTAATTAGAGTTTGATAACTGTTCCCGTAGCTACCTGTTTGTATCGCTTCTCCGAAATCGCGATCGCGAGCAGCCTCAAATGATTCAATAAGTAGCTCTACAGCAAGGAAGTCATAGGTAAACAAGCCTTGTAATTCAGATCGTGCTGATTCGAGTATACCATAATAATTATTGTCTCCGGTACTGGATTTTTTAAATAATAGTTCCCTAGATTTTTGCGGGAGAAATAAAAAAATCTGTGTCGAAGGAGCTGCTAGAAAAATTTTCTGCGATATCTTCTTTAGGAATGATTTTACTTGCTCCTGGCTTTGATTGTTAAAACGACATTTTAACTCTGTACTTGCTATAGTTGTCATATCATCTTCATCTTCAAACTTTTCAAGAGAACATATATATATGATATTATTTTCCTCATTGATATTTTCATCGTCGCCTCTATAATCATACTCTGGGGAATATTTTTCCTCTTCAAAACTAATTTGGCAATAAAATTCAAGTTTGACAATATTTTTTCCATCCCAAATATCAATGATTGCTATTTTTTTTTCTTCCCAGCCCAAAATTTTAAATCCCTGAAGCAGATTCTGTATAAACGGTTTTTTCTCGTCATCAACAGAACAGTGCAGCAATACAAAAATTAACTGCAACAGCGTACTTTTACCGCCGCCATTTTGGCTTCCCAGCGGAAAAATACTAGGAACAAAATCTTTTTCAAAAGTGATGTCTATATTTTTTAATCCCCGAAAATCAGGAACTTGAACTCGTAGCAAGTGCATAAAAAACTCCTGGTGTTGGCTGGTATTCTTTATTGAAACGCTGAGCCACAATCATTTTAGATTATAACTCACATTTTTTACTATTTTCAGGAACAGGCAAGATGCCTGTTCCACAACACATTAATAAATTCTTGTGGGGTGGGCATCTTGCCCGCCCAAAGAAACAGGCAAGATGCCTGTTCCACAATACATCAAGTTTCTTGTGGGGTGGGCATCTTGCCCGCCCCCAAAAAGACTTATCTCTCGCCGTTTTACACCTTAAACTTCTCCACAATTCGTCTCATTGCTTCCTCCACATTCTCCCGACTGTTAAACGCCGAAATACGGAAATAACCCTCGCCCGCTGCACCAAAACCAGAACCCGGTGTTCCCACCACATTGCAAGTTTCCAGCAACTTCTGAAAGAAATCCCAACTCGACAAACCATTCGGTGTTTTCACCCACACGTAAGGCGCATTTTCGCCGCCAAAAACCTCAATTCCTGCTGCTGTCAATTTCTCGCGGATAATCGCGGCATTTTCCATGTAAAAATTGACTAATGCCTGAATTTGTGCTTTGCCAGCTTCGGAATAAACCGCCTCAGCACCGCGCTGCACGATGTAAGAAACGCCGTTAAATTTAGTAGATTGGCGGCGATTCCACAACTTCCAAATTTCGACATCGGAACCGTCGGCGGCTTTTCCTGTCAAAGTTTTCGGTACGACTGTTAAGGCGCAGCGAGTACCTGTAAAACCGGCATTCTTGGAAAATGAACGAAATTCGATCGCACAATCGCGCGCCCCTTCAATCTCGTAGATGGAGTGTGGTAGGCTCGGATCGGTAATATAGGCTTCGTAGGCTGCATCGAAGAAAATAATCGAACCGTTCGCTTTAGCATAGTTTACCCAAGCTTGCAAGTGTTCCTTGGTTGCGGTTGCGCCCGTCGGATTGTTGGGGAAACACAGGTAAATTAAATCGACTTTCTTGTCTGTGGGAATTTGGGCGGTAAAATTGTTGTCTGCGGATATTGGGAGGTACACAAAACCTTCGTATTCGCCATTTTCGTTCGCATCTCCCGTGTGTCCCGCCATCACGTTCGTGTCTACGTACACCGGGTAAACTGGATCTGTAACTGCGATCGTATTATTATTGCCGAAAATATCGAGAATATTGCCGCAATCGCACTTAGAACCGTCAGAAATAAAGATTTCCGAAGCATCAATATCGCATCCCCGCGATTTGAAATCGTGCTCTGCAATTTTCTCCCTCAGCCATTCATAACCTTGTTCCGGGCCGTATCCTTTAAATGTATCCCGCGAACCCATGTCTGCTACCGCTTTCACCATCGCCTCCCGACAAGCTTCCGGTAGCGGTTCCGTCACGTCGCCAATCCCCAGCCGGATGATGGGTGCACCGGGATTCGCGTCTGCATAAGCTTTTACCCTGCGCCCGATTTCGGGAAACAGGTAGCCGGCTTTGAGTTTGAGGTAGTTGTCGTTGATAGTTGCCATAGTGCGATCGCTCTCAATGTCGTACAATAGCTTATACCATTTTAGATTTTAGATTTTAGATTTTAGATTTGAAGAATTGGATAATTGAAGAATTGAAGAATTGGGAACAATCGAGCGATATGCGAGTTTGCAGCATGGGGCCGGCAGTTGCATTCTGTTTGAAAATTGCTATTACTGCTAATTGTCTCCCTCAAGACGTAGAAAGTTCGGCAACGGATTTTACAAAGGATTAAATAAATCCCAATTGAAGTTCGATAGAAAAAATTTCCCCATCTCCCCATCTCCCCATCTCCCCATTCTCCCCATCTCCCCATTCTCCCCATCTCCCCCTCTCCCCATCTCCCCCTCTCCCCATCTCCTCCATCACAGCCATTGACAAAAAAATCAACCAGCTTGTATAATTAGATATAGTGTGCAACGCAGAACCAATTATGGATGAGATAGAGTACGCCAAACTGTGTCAAGAACTGGCGGCCATTCTGAATGAGTTTAATTTAGGTTGGGTAGTTGAACAAGTCGCCAATAGTGTAGAGATAGGTAAAGTAATTGAAGAGCGATCGCTCAAACGAAAGACACCGCTGCTCAAGATAGAAGATTATACCGCAAAAGAACAACTTTTGCTGTTAATTGCTGCTGTCGAACAAGCGACGGTGAACACTTCGGAAATGGAAGACGAGATTGCTTATTTCTTGAAAGTAGAATCGGAAACCTCTCCCCTCGGTACCAAAATTATCTTTGCCAATTCCGGCGCAAAAACAGCCCAAACCATCGAGTTTACGTCCACTTTAACAGCCCCACGCCACAAACAGGCGATCGCCCTCAAGCAATTACTCGAAAAACTGCCCTCTGAACCTAGCAACTACGCCATCAATTCTGAAATTAAGAGCAAGTTAAAAAGCTCGATCGATCCAGATTTCAACGGAGTGGCAGAACAAGCTAGAATTTTTGATGCTTACCTATTCACCATCCTGCTGAAAGCAGTTGCTAACGAAGGCGGCAACATCTATTATAACAATGTTTTAGACGACGAAACACCGAAATATTTAACGTTTAGAAAAACAGCCGGAAAAATCCACGGAACAGCACATCCATACACTCATGCTGTTGTAGAATTTCCCGACAAACCAGCCCTGGAAATTCATCTCGGAGTCAAAGTGCAAGGTAGAGCCGGAGTTCTGCACAACTGCAACGTTTTAATTCTGTACCAAAAAGAAGCGAATGTCTGCCGTTTGCTCAACCGCGAACCCCGACACTCGCAAGTAATTTTAGCGGTGAAATCTGAACACTGCACCTCGGAACTTCAACTAGAAATGGCTGGTGCTTTTATCGGATTGGCGTCAGATATTCGCTACGAAGGTGGCAGCTATTTCATTTCTAATAGTTACTCGCAACCAGTGGCAAAATTACTGACTACTGCGCGCAAAAAATGGGAACACAATATCTTTCCTAGGGCCACAAACGATGTTCACAGGCTGATGTACTCATTTCAAACTATCTTTAAAGACTTTAAGGCTAGAAACTAAGATTGGGGAATAGGGCATAGGGCATGGGGCATAGGGCATGGGGCATGGGGCATAGGTAATTTGTTATTTGTTGTTTGTGATTATAAAAACTACTAACTGCTAACCGCTAACCGCTAACTATGCCGGGTACATCTGGTTTTTGAAGCCTGAAGAAGCATGACCGCATATAAGTTATTAGTTATAATCCCATATTCACGGAGGTCATGCGAGAGTCCCTACGAATATATTTGCCTTGCGCCAGATGCACCCACTATGCCCAATGCCCAATGCCCTGTTTGCCCTATGCCCTATTCCCAATTCCCCATGCCCAATCCCCAATATAATTTATGATGTTTCGAGTACCAGAACTTTACGAATAATGTTCAAGAAAGATAAATCTTCCCTGCTGTTTACGATCGGAGCCGCCACACTTCTGATCGGTTTAGGTATCCTCGCATACTCGATCGTCATTTCCCGAGGCCCCGCCAAAGATTTGCCAGCGGGAGCCGTCGTTGTTCCCCAAGATGCGATGATGGCTCTATCCATCACTACCGATGAATCGCAGTGGAATAGGCTGCGAGAATTTGGTACGCCGGAGTCAAAAGCTTCGTTTGAAAGGTTTTTAAGCGAATTGCGCGATCGCCTCCTGACAAGCAACGGTTACGCCTACCAGCAAGACATTCAGCCTTGGGTGGGTAACACGGTAATGGTGGCGTTTCTCCGCAACAAAACAGCGATACCAGTTCCCCCGCGCGCGCCCAACGCGCCCCCACCTCAGCCAATTCAGCAGTCAGTAGCAATTATCCTGCCCATCTCCAACCCGATTAAAGCCAAAGAATTATTAGCAAAACCCAGACCCCTCAACCAAGGAAAAATGGTTGAGCGCAATTACAAAGGAGTGCAAGTTACAGAAACTCAAGGTATACCCGATCGCAATTTCTCAGTCGCGGTACTCGGAACAAACTATCTAGCAGTCACCACAGATCCCACCGCCACAGACAGAATAATTGACACCTACAAAGGCGAACCATCCCTCGCAAAAACTCCTGGCTATGGAGACGCCATCCAACAAATTAAGGATGTCGGTGCCTTCGGTCAAATCTACGTGAATATGCCCGTTGCAGCAGCCTTTACAGCCGCCAACTCATCCCGCGAAATTTCGGTAGAAAACCTGGAAAAACTGCAACAAAATCAAGGATTTGCCACCACAGCGACGCTGGATGCAGACGGAATTGGATTCAAATCAATCTCTTGGCTAAAACCAGATTCTACTACTCGTATAGCAGTGGAAAATAATGCTCTAAAAATGGCTAATCGCCTGCCAAACAATACAATCATGATGGTATCGGGCGGTAACTTGCAGCGTTTGTGGCAAGACTACGTATTGGGATCTGATGCTAACCCGCTTGCACCGATTAATCCTCAAGTTTTGCGTACTGGTTTAAAATCGACTACTGGCCAGGATTTAGATAAAGATTTCATCAACTGGATGGCGGGAGAATTTTCTTTATCATTAATACCAGCCCCCGCGCAGAATCCGAAAGACAAATTTGCTGCTGGATTTGTATTTATGGTGGAAACAAACAACCGCGGCGCCGCTAACAAATCCCTGAAACAGCTTGATGAAATGATGAAAAATAAGCAGTATAGAGTTGAGGAAATTCAAGTTGGCGGTCAACCTGCGACTCAATGGAAATCGCCGTTTGGAGGGATTACTGTAACTCGCGGCTGGATGAAGGATGTGCTGTTTATCACAGTAGGAGCACCCGTGGTGGACGCGATCGTTCCGGCGCCGACAAGTCCGCTTTTAAGTAGCGAATTGTTCCAAAAAACTGTACGATCGCAACTTAAGCCTCACAACGGCAATTTTTTCATCGACACCGAGAGTGCGTTTAACCCGAAAAACCTGGCTTTGCCGGAGTTTCCTCCCAACCAAAAAATCTGGATAGATGCCACGCGGTCGATCGGCATTACAGCGGCCGTGATTGGCGATCGTACCACCCGCTACGACGCTTTTGTCGGTCTCAAAAAATCCGACCAATCGACTCCTTCACCAAAGCCCTCACCGAATCCATCTTCACCGAGTTCACCTTCACCGAGTTCATCGTCACCGAGTTCACCTTCACCGAGTTCACCTTCACCGAGTTCACCTTCACCGAGCTCATCCTCACCAAGCCCTGATTCACCCAGTCCCTCGCCCACCGTCCAAACTTCACCGAATTAACTCTTAAATCCTGCCAAAAATCCGCTATGACAGCCCCTTAAACAGCAAAATGGCGATCGATTAAAACCGAAAAGCAGCAGATCGAAACCGACAATAGTGGATTTGATTTTAAGAGGAAAAGTGAGCCGGATTTAAGTTGTTTTACGTCACCAAACCTCACACCAAGAAACCGCCAAACCCGGTTTATAAAAAAAACCGGGTTGCAGCAAGCAAACTCTAAAAAATTGGCTTGTAGCCCAAGGAAGAAAGAAGAAGCAATAACATTCCGGGACACACACCAACCTTCAAACCTTAAGATGAGGTACGTTGTTGGGCTTCAGCCCTCTTAGTGGAACTGGTTATATAAGCTATGAGTCATACCTCATCTTTTTGAGAAAGGCTATACTTTTTCTTGTCATAATTTTCGTTACAGGCTATCGTGGAGATAGCTTTGTTGTTTTTGAACCGAGGAAAGCAAAGATGTTTGACCAGAAATTTTCCCGATCGCTCTTGGACGCAGAACCTAATTTTTAACCCCATCCTTCGTTGAAAGTCTTAATAAGAGTAAAAAAAAATCGGTTAATCGGCGTCGGAGTGGGTCTAAAATGCCGTTTTTTTGAGTGTATCATGTGGCAGATGTATAGTCTAGGTATTGCGAGTTATATTGAGAGTGTAAAGAAGATATAGCCTTTCTCAAAAAAATGAGGTATGACTGACAGCTTATATAACCGCTTAAACCAAGAGAGTCCAAGCCCAACAACGTCCGCGAATCTTTGTGATAGCCGCTATACGTTATTGTTGCGACCTATTAAAAATTAAACCCTTTAAAACTATGAAAAACCCCAAGAATCTTCAAATACCGGCTAAATTAATGTCAAGAAAAAGAATTGGCAAACTGGCACTTTATGTGCAAATAGTCTTGATAAATATTTACTTTTTGCAAGCAAAAGCCGAAGCTCAAATTGTGCCAGCGAACGATGGAACTGGCACTAAAGTCACTCCCACCCCAAGCGGAACTCCTACACCGCAAACTCGCTTCGACATTGAAGGCGGACAATTATCGAACGACAAACAAAATCTCTTCCACAGTTTTACACAATTCGGTTTGTCGCCAAATCAGATAGCCAACTTTATCTCAAATCCCAGCATTCGCAACATTTTAGGCCGCATCAATGGCGGTAGCCCTTCGATTATTAACGGCTCAATTCAATTAACCGGCGGTAATGCTAACTTGTTTCTGATGAATCCCTCGGGCATCATATTTGGCAACAGTGCCAGCTTAAATGTGCCGGCTTCTTTCACAGCAACCACGGCTACCGGTATTGGATTTGGTTCTAATTCGTTTAACGCGATCGGTACTAACACCTACACATCTCTGACGGGCACGCCCAATTCCTTTGCTTTTGGAGCCGATCGAGCTGGGGCAATTGTCAACACAGCCGACTTAGCAGTCAAGTCAGGGCAGAACTTAACTTTGCTTGGCGGCACCGTTGTCAGCACAGGCAATCTTTCGGCACCGGGCGGTAAAATTACCGTTGCGTCAGTCACCGGGACAAATTTAGTGCGCGTCAGTCAGGGAGATAGTTTGCTGAGTTTGGACATCCAGCCGTCGTCAGCGACAAGCAGCCCTGGAACAGCAGTCGCATCCTTGCCGGAACTGCTGACAGGGGTCGGTCAAACCAATGCTACAGGAATCAGCGTCAATGCAAGCGGTCAATTGGTACTTACAGCATCTAACCGAATAGTAGCTGCGGGGGATGTTGCAGTCAAAGGTGCCAGCGCTCGATCGATCCAAATTCAAGCAGCCAACACCCTTGCAGCCAGCGGCAACCTGACGAGTACACAAGGTGCGATCGTCCTACAAGCCAGCAGCGACATTAGCACTCTCGCCCTCAACTCCAACTCCACCACCGCAGCAGGTGGCAACATCACCGTCACCAGCCGTACAGGAAAAGTAGAGACCGGCAATATCAACGCAGGCTCGATCGACAAAACCAGCAACGCCGGAGACGTTAGTATTGCAGCCTCAAGCAGCATTCAAACAGGCTTCATAGACGCCAACTCCGAAGAAAAAAAAGGCGGCCAAGTCACCCTCAAGGCCAGCAATGACATTGAAGTAACCCGTATCAACACCCAAGGGCGAACAGCCGGAGGAAATATTAACATTTCAGCCGGCCGTTATTTCCGAGCTACAGGTACTTTTACCTGCTTGGCGCAAGCTTGTAGCATTGCCGCGGCCGCGACTGGTAGCGCGAATGGTGGAGATATCACCATTAGCCACGGTGGTCAAGCCTCAAACACTATTTTCGGCGTCGGGCCCAACTATAACAGCTTGAACGGTACTGCTGGCAGCATTGCCACTGGGAGCGACAAGAAGGAAAATGTTATTGCATCCGGAAGTTTTCCCAGCTCAAAGACTCAGATCGTACAGCCGACGCAAATTAATATCACAACTTCTTCAACCTCGCCGACGCCGACTCCGGCACCGACTCCTGCACCGACTCCTGCACCGACTCCTGCACCGACTCCTGCACCGACTCCCGAACCAACCCCTGCACCGACTCCTGCACCGACTCCTGCACCGACGCCCGCACCGACTCCTGCACCGACTCCCGAACCAACTCCGGCGCCAACTCCGGCGCCAACCCCTGCACCGACTCCTGCACCGACTCCCGAACCAACTCCGGCACCAGCACCTGCACCGACGCCCGCACCGACTCCGGCACCGACACCCGCACCGACTCCGGCACCGACACCCAACCCTCCGCCAGCACCCAGGCGAACTCCTGCACCCGCACCGACACCCGCACCAGTACCCGCGCCAGCACCTGCACCGACACCCGCACCCGCACCCGCACCTGCGCCAGCACCTGCGCCAGCACCAGCACCAGCACCCGCACCTGCACCTGGGCAGACAATTACTGAACCCAGCGTACCAGTATCAAATTTGTCACCAGCGCCGACAATTACTCAAAATCCATCGCCAACAATTACTCAAAATCCAGCGCCGAACTCGAATTTGTCACCAGCGCCGACAATTACTCAAAATCCAGCGCCGATATCAAATTTGTCACCAGCACCAACGATTACTCAAAATCCAGCGCCGAACTCGAATTTGTCACCAGCGCCGACAATTACTCAAAATCCAGCGCCGATATCGAATTTGTCACCAGCGCCGACAATTACTCAAAATCCA